>JAIOPW010000215.1 GCA_021413665.1 Rhodocyclales bacterium
GCACCGGAAGCGGCGCTAGCCGCTGAACCGTGATCGCCCCTTCCCTCGGGGAAGGGGATGGGGGATAGGTTCATTCTTCGTCCTCGCGATGCTGGTGGATATGCCGGTCGCCGATCTGGACCAGCATCTGCAGCGAGAGCAGGCTCATGCCCAGCGCCATCGAGAGGTAGGCCGGCCAGAGCTTGGGGGCCCAGGCGGTGTTGCTCATCTTGCCCTCGGCCCAGGCCTCATGGAAAAACTTCCAGGCGTGCCAGGCGATGAACATGCAGAAAGCCATCGACAGGACGTCGCCGAGCACGTTGCGCCAGCGGTTGGCGCGTTCGGAAAGCAAGACGTCGAGCACCTCGATGCCGACATGCCCGCGCGAGGCCTGGGTGAAGGCAGCGCTCATGAAGGTGGCGACGATCAGCAGCATGATCGACATTTCGATCTCCCAGTCGGTCGGCCAACTGAGCCAATAGCGCACCACGACTTCGAAGACGAGCACACCGCTGCAGATCACGATCAACACACCCGACAGGTAGCCGGTCAGGGTGTTGATCGCGGTCACGGCACGGCTGAACCGCCGCCACATGCCTGTCATGGTCTTACTTGACCGAGAGCGCCATGTCGAACAATTGCTTGCCGTTCTTCACCTTCTCCTCGAAGTCCTTCCAGGCCGAGTTCTTCGCCACCTCGCGCCACTTGTCGAAGGCCGCCTGGTCCATGTCGCCGACCTTGTCGCCGGCCTTGGTGAAGATGTCCACCACGCGCTCGTCATCGGCCTTGGCCGCGTCCATGCCGAACTTCTCCAGCGAGGCGCCGACTTCCATGACCAGCTTCTGCTGCGCCGGGGTCAGTGCCTCGAAGCTCTTCTTCGACATCAGCAGCGGCTCGAACATGAACCAGAAGGAATGCTTGCGACCGGCGGTGAGGAAGCTCGACGTCTCGTGCAGGCGGAAGCTGATCAGCGAGGTGCTCGACGTGATCGCCGCATCCAGCACGCCCGACTGCATGGCGCTGTAGATCTCGTTCGACGGCACGTTGGTCACGGCACCGCCGGCGGCCTTGATCATCAGGTCGATCTCGCGGCTGCCACCGCGCACCTTCATGCCCTTGGCGTCGTCCGGGCTGAGCAGGGGCTTGGTCTTGGAGGCGATGCCGCCCGCCTGCCAGACCCAGGTGATGATCTTGACGTTGCGCTCGTCGAGCAGGCGCGTCAGTTCCTTGCCGATCGGCGCATCTTTCCAGCGCAGGCCCTGCTCGTAGCTGGTGATCACCGCCGGCATCAGGGTCAGGTTGGCCTCGGGAAACTCGCCGCCGGCATAGGCCAGCGGATACAGCGACATGTCCAGCGCACCGGTAGACAGGGCCTTGTACTGCGGCACCGGCTTCATCAGCGAAGCGGCCGGATAGATCTCGAACTTGAGTGCGCCGCCGCTCTTCTTTTCCACCTCGGCGGCGAACTTGCGCACCAGGCGGTCGCGGAAATCGCCTTCGTCTATGGTGCCGCCGGGAAACTGGTGGGAAATCTTGATCGTTTTGGTCTGGGCCAGAACGGTACCGCTGCCCAGGCCCAGGGCGATTGCCGCGGCAATCGTGCATTTCAGGAAAGTGCGTCGCATGGTTCGTCTCCTCGTTTAGTTTTGTTTTTGCCGCGCCAGGCGCCGGACGGCGGCCGACATGGCGATGCTACCCTCGCGGGCGAAGCTTTCGACGTTGTGCTCCAGATCGTCGAGGTCGTACAGGTAATTCACCATCACGCCGAAGGACTGCTTGAGCCCCTTGGGCGAAGCGTCGCCGAGCGGATTGATGCGTTCGATGCGGGCGCCGTTGCCCAGATGGAAGCGGGCCACCGGGTCCAGCGGCAGCAGGCCGTCGCCGCGATTGGACTTGGCCAGCGCCAGGTAGCGCGCGGCAAGCTGGGCCAGCGATGCATTGATCTTGCGCGCCCTCGCGGCATTCCGTGCCCACTCGCCGGCCGCCACCTCGGCGAGGTCGACGTCGAGGCCGGCCGCCGCCAGCTCCTGCGGATTCTTCCGGGCCCAGGCCGCAAACCCCGGCAAGGGCGACAGGGTGGCGAAATGGCGCAGCTTGGGGAAGTCGCGGTGCAGGTCGTCGATCACGCGCTTGAGCAGGAAATTGCCGAACGACACGCCGCGCAGGCCGGTCTGGGTGTTCGAGATCGAGTAGAAAATCGCCGTGTCGGCGCGATGCGCATCGAATACCGGCGCATGCTCGTCGAGCAGCGCCTGCACGTTGTCGGCGAGACGGGCGGTGAGCGCCACCTCGACGAAGATCAGCGGCTCCATCGGCATGCGCGGATGGAAAAAGGCGTAGAGGCGACGGTCGGAATCGAGCCGGTTCTTGAGGTCGGTCCAGGAGCGGATTTCATGCACCGCCTCGTACTCGATCAGCTTTTCCAGCAGCAGCGCCGGCGAGGCCCAGGTGATGCGCTGCAACTCCAGAAAGCCGACGTCGAACCAGGCGGCCAGCCGCGATTCAAGTTCGCGATCGAGCGGTGCCAGTTCGGTGTCCTCGTCGAGGTAGCGCAGCAGGTCGGCGCGCAGGTCGACGAGAAACTTGACGCCCTGCGGAATGGCGTTGAACTGGGTCAGGATGCGGATCCGCGCCGAGCGCAGCGCAGTGCGCAAATCCGCCTCCGCATCCCACTGTCCCTCGGTACCCGCCGCGCGCTGATAGGCCTCGTGCGCCTCGGCCACGCGCCCCGGGGTCGGGCCGAATTCAAGCGAGATCAGGCGCAGGAAGGCGTGGCGGCCGCTGTCGTCGAGTTCGAGATAAGTTTGCGCCAGTGCCGCCGCGCGAGTGCGCGCCGACACTTCGCCGCCCTTTGCCTCGGCACACTCGGTGAGCTGGCGGCGCCACTCGGCGAGCTGCTTCGGCCCGATGTTCGCCGTAGCGCCGGCGCCGACTTTCACCAGCGAGCGCAAACGCTTGACCAGCCCCTCAGCCATGCGGCCTCCTGTCCCGGGCACCACGCTTCCCGGCCGGCGGTGGTATCAACTGCGAAAAGTCATCGATCGCTAGGTAGTCGCCGGTGTCCTTGACCGGCCGGGTCGTGTCCGGCCGCTTCACCGCCACCAGTTGCGCGATGCCGTAACGGCGCGCGCTGTCGAGCACCGGCAGGCTGTCATCGACCAGCAGCGTGCGCGCCGGATCGAAGGGCTCGATCGCCGCCAGCCGTTGCCAGAAGGCCTGCTCCTCCTTCGCCGCACCCAACGCATGGGAGCTGACGATGGCATCGAAGTGCGGCGTCAATCCGGTGCGCGCCATCTTCAGCGTCACGCTCTTGTGATGGGCGTTGGTGGCCAGCACGATGCGCCGGCCGGTGGCGCGCACCGCGGAAAGGAAATCGGTGACATGCGGATGGATATCGATCAGGTGCGCCACTTCTTCCTTGAGGCGCATGATGTCCAGTTCGAGTTCGGTCTCCCAGAAATCCACCGAATACCATTCCAGCGTTCCGGCGCGGGCGTGGTAGCGCGCCATCAGTTCCTCGCGTCCCGAGCCTTCCGGCAGGCCGCGCGCCACGGCATAGCGCTGTGGCAGGTGCACCTGCCAGAAATGATTATCGAAATTCAGGTCGAGCAGGGTGCCGTCCATGTCGAGCAGGACGGTGTCGATTCGCGACCAGTCAAGGCTCACCCGCACCACAAGATCGCGTTCGAAAGGCCGTTCTTCGCCCTTTCGCCTCCGCTCCGGCCTAAATCTTGAGGTAGGACCATCCGGCCTCCTGCTTCAGCATTATTTCCACGACACCGCCCGGCACGACTTTCACCCCGGTGTGCAGATCTTTCTCGGTGACGTTGGCTGCCTTCATCGTTGCGCCGCAGGCCAGCAATTCGACACCATTGCTTATCGCTTCGGCCATCCGTCCGGCAACGATCGAATCGAACTTCATCATGTCCAAACCGGGGCCATTGACAACGATCTCGATATTCACTTTGTCCTTGCCCATGGCTTTCTGCAGGTTTGCGGAATTGTTCAGCGCCTGGTTCCACTTGCCCGGGTCGCTATCGGTCACGTGAACCACCACGTTGTGCGGCTTCTTGTCTGCGGCGATCGAAGCAGGGGGAAAAGCGAGCACAGCGCAAGTCATAAAGGCAAACAACTGACGACGGGTAATGATCATGTGACTTCTCCTGTTGAGGTCTATCCAAGCTGCGTCTGGTGCGCAGTCGGCGAAGCATAGCAGCCCTGCCGGAACACCCGCACACACCTGAAGCCTAAGGGCGAAGATAGATCCAGCCCTGCTGCTGCAGCCGCATCAGCTCGACATAGCCGGCCTTGGCGTAGGCGATGCCGTCGATCATGTCGTCCTTGCCCAATTTCTGCGCCGTCATCGAATTGCCGCAGGCAACGAAGCGCACGCCGGCCGCCATGGCATCCTGCACCCGGTTGGCGGTCAGGGCGTCGGCCTTGAGCATGCCCAGTCCGGGGCCGATCACCACCACGGTGACGTCCACCCGTCCCAATTCTTCCTGCACGTTGTTGATGTTGCCCAGGATCGTGTTCCACTTGCGCGAGTCGTCCTCATTCACCTGGAACACCGCCCGTTGCTGGGCGTCCGCCGCGCAAACCGCCGCGGGCGGGATCGCCAGCAACGCCATCAGGCCGAGCGACGCGAAAATTCGTGTGTGCATGTCCGTTCTCCTCCGGCAACAGGCTTCGGCTATCCTTGGCGGCAAAGCCC
>JAIOPW010000216.1 GCA_021413665.1 Rhodocyclales bacterium
CAGGGCGACGTAATCGGGCAACTGGGTCTTGCGATGCCAGGCGTGGAAGCGCAGCAGGCGTTCGCGCGCCAGTGCGTCCTGCTCGGGCGACATGTCGACGTACTGGTCGATCCACCAGCGCGCCAGGCTGTCGGCATTGCCGTAGCCGAGGCGCACGGCGCTACAGCCCTGCAGCAGGATGCCGAGGACGGGAATGAGCAGCAGGTGGCGAATGAAACGGTACATGGGCGGGGGCCAAAGATGAGCGCGAAGAGTAACACCGACCCCGCCCGGCGCGATCATTCGCTGGCATCGGGAGTATCATTCCTCCGACATAAGGAGGACATCGCGTGAAATCATTTTCAGTCAAGGCACAGGTATTGACCGCCGCCGCATTCTCGATCCTGTTCGGCGTCCCGGCGGCCCGTGGCGCCCAGGAAGCGGCGCCGCCCGAGGCGCAGGCGTGGATCGACATTGCGACTTTTTCCGGGATGGGCATGCCGATGGGCGGCATGCCGGGAATGGGTGGCATGTTCGGCAATCGGGGGGGCGCCGGCGGCAACACGTTCGGCAACACGCGCAGCATGAGCGCCGGTCGCTGGGTGGATGTCACGCTGCGGACCCGCGCCAATCCGAATCTGGACGAGGCGCAGCAGGCGGTACCCGAAGGATTCATGAGCCCCGCCCTGGAATTGAAGACACCGAAGAACGCCCCGCCGGCGCCGCAACGCGACGACGAAGACATCAAGCACGAACCGGAAAGACCCAAGGGGCGCATGATGCTTTACTGGGGCTGCGGACCGGCGATCCGCGCCGGGCAGCCGAAGGTGCTGGACATGGCGACCGCCGCTCCCGCCGATTTCGCCAGGTTCTTCGTCGGCCGCAGCGCCACCCAGCGCGGTGCCCACAGCGCCGTCGGGCGCCCGCTGTGGCCGAATCCGGAAGACAGCCGCATGGTGCCGGAGAAGGCCTCGCTGCTCGGCGAGCACGCGTTTTCCGGCAAGGGCATTCCGGCCGCCTTCCGCTTCCAGGTTCCCGCGGCGCAGGACCTGATGCCGCCGCTTGCGCTGGCGCAGACCGCGAAGGACGGCGCGACCGACCTGAGCTGGAATTCGATCGCGACGGCGCGCGCCTATTTCGTTTCAGCGATGGGCGGCAACGACAAGGAAGACATGGTGATCTGGACCTCCAGCGAGCTGCCGGATACCGGCTTCGGCCTGATGGACTACCAGACCAATGCCGCCGTCGATCGCTGGTTGAAGGAGAAGGTGCTGCTGACGCAGAGGACAACCAGTTGCATCGTGCCCAAGGGGATATTCGGCGACAACGGCGCCATGCTGCGCGTGATCGCCTACGGTGACGAGCTGAACCTGGCGCATCCGCCGCGACCGAAGGACCCGAAGATCAAGTGGGAACCGGTGTGGGCCGTCAAGCTGCGGGTCAAGGCCGTTGCCAACGGTTTCCTCGGCATGTCCGAGGAGGGGCGGCCGTCGCGGTCGGGTTCGGCGCAGGAGCGGGGCGAGGCGCGCCGCGAACGCAACCCGGCCCAGGAGGAGCAGACCCAGTCCGTGCCTTCGCTGCAGCAGCCGCTCGAGTTGCTGAAGGGAATTTTCGGGCGCTAGGCAGGCGGGCGAGTCCCGCGCCAGGATAAGCAACGCAGGCAGCGGGGCGGCCTTCGGCTCGCCCCGCGTTCTTTCCTCGCTGCCGCGTGTCGCTTCGAAAGTCGGCGCTGGTGGCACGGCGACAGATCGCGCCCTATTCCGTTCGTTCTATGCCTTTCGCTCAATTGCACTTTTCGCTGGATGAGCCCATGCTTTTCGCATGCATTGGCTGTGGCGAATCAGCGGAAGGCGAAGATGAAGATTGCGAAAATCAGTGCGGTATTGAGCAGTCCCGAGCTTTCGGCCGCCGCCGCGGCCGACGGCGGCGTCGGTCGGCTGGCGCAAGTCGCCGTGGCGCTGAATTGTGCGCTCGAGGAGGCATCCACCGCGGACGCCGAACGCCAGTTGCACAAGCTGGTGTGGCTGCTGTGTGCCCGCAGCGGGGGCGACATCTGTGGTTCCGCGGACACATTGAAGGCCGGGTGCAACAAGACGCACCAATGCTTGTGCGGCAAGGGCGAGGGCGGCGGCTCCTTGGTCTGAGCGCAATGCCCCGACGGTGCGCGATGGACCCGAGTGGGGCGCCAGCGGCAATGGAGCTTTGACGAAGATCGGGAGGTAGGGGATACTTCGCGCCGTGCAGTTGAATACCCACCCTTCCAAAGCGCGAAATGTTCAAAACACTGTGGAATAGCCTCAGCTCGCAAAAATCCGGCGAGTCCGTGGCGGCGCCCGCCTTCGATCGCAACAAGCTGAAGATGCTCGCCGAGTATTTTCCGATCGGCACGAAACTGCGCTACTACCCGGAATACCAGCGGGAAATCGTTTTCGACACGATCATCATCGCCTACCGCGTGAACGATCATTTCATCTATTCCCGCGACGCCATCGTATTCGATGGCGAGGGCTTCCCGACCGGCTTCCGGATCGCGGGGAAGAAGGTGTTGCCGGTGGCGGCCCTGGAAAAATTCCAGATCCTGCTGCCGGACACCACGTCGGCGGAAAAGACCCTGAGCTACGTTACGCGGGCTGAACTCGGCCGCGGCGGCCAGTTCCGCGTCGGCAACGCCGTCACCCTGTTCGTCGAGACCGATGACCGCGGCATCCCGACCGTGGATACCATGGTCGATCGGCGCCAGATCATGAATACCGGACCATTCGCGGACAGCGCAACGATCCTGGTTACACCCGAATTCGACAGCCTGATCCTGGCCGACAAGCGGCGCAAGCAGCGGGTCGAGGCGGCCATCCTGGCCGATCTCTACCTGGCGGTCGAGGGGGCTCCGTTCCAGTGTGTGCTCGGTGATTTTTCGGAGCGTTCATTGCGCTTGCGTGTCGGCGACGTCCGCTGGCCGATGCCGCCGATGGCGCCCGAGCATACCGTGGTGGTCGAGTTCGTCCTCGGCGACGCGGGTACCATTTGCCGGTTGCGCGGCAGGGTGTTTCGTCGCACCGACGATTTCTGCGTGATCGATATCGATCAGGTCTACAAGTTCGGCGAGTTTGAAAAAATCCAGCCCATGGACGTCATGGAAATCACCACCACCCTGCTGAACATGCGGCCCGGCCCCGCTATGGGTGGCGACGGGACCGACTGAGATGAGGGTGCCGCGCCGGCTGGTCTGCCTGGGATGCCTGGTGCTGGCTGGCGGCGCAATGGCCGACCAGCCGGTCGGCATCACCGCCCAGCAGCCCTGGCTCGACGTGATGCATGAGGGGCGGCTGGTGCGCATCCAGCGCGATCCGGACAACTTCAACCAGATCGACCCCGATTTCGCCATGACCTCGCGGCCGTGCCCGCCCTATTGCGTGCAGCCGATGCAACTGGCGCCGGGGGTCGAGACGCTCGGCGAACTCGAAGTCATGGACTACCTGCGGCGCATCACCCGCCGCGATGACGGCGTACTGGTGATCGATTCGCGCGAGCAGGAGTGGCTGGCGCGATCCGGCATCATTCCGGGGGCAATCCACCTGCCCTGGAATCGGCTGCATCCGGCCCAGGCCGATGCCGAATCGATTGCCGAGACACTGACCCTGCAATTCGGCGCCAGCCGCACCGCGGTGCTGTGGAATTTCGAGAATGCGCGGACGCTGGTGTTTTACTGCAACGGCCCGTGGTGCGGCCAGTCGCCGACCAACATCAGGCAGCTTCTGGCGCTGGGCTATCCGGCGCACAAGCTGAAGTGGTACCGCGGCGGCATGCAGGCCTGGAAAAGCCTGGGTCTGACCACCGTACCGGTCGCCAAGCGCTGAAGCCTTACGGGTCGGCGCGGAGCCAGGTCTGGGTGCGGCCGATGAACAGGATCGAGCCGCGCATTTCGAGTTTTTTGCCACCGTCGATCACCGTCACTTTGGCGTTGTAGGTCTTGCCGTTGTTGGGGTCGAGGATGCGGCCGCCGCCATAGACGTTGTCGCCTTCCTTCTTCAGCCCGGTCAGGATGGCCATGCCGACCACCGGCTTGCCCTTGCGCGGATCGTCGTCGGCGCATTCCTCGCATCTGGAGTCCTGCTTGGCGGGATCGAGGATCTTCTCCACCGCCCCTGAAATGATCCCGTCTTTTTCCGTGATGCGCACCACCGACTTGGGCTTTTTGGTTTCATCGTCGATCGTGGTCCAGGCGCCGACCGGCGACATCGGATCGGCTGCCGCGGCCAGCGAAGCGCCGGCGACGAGCAGGGAGATGAGGGACAAGCATAGGGAAGGAAGTGGCATGGCGGGTCTCCGGTGGCGGGTTGTCATTCGCTTGATTGCGTCGATGTGTGCTGTCCCCGCCAGCCCAGTTCGCGGGATACGGCGAGCGCAGCGGCGCGGATCGCCTTCGGCAGCACTCCGTTCCAGTGCGGCGGGACCAGTCCGGCCGGGCCCAGGCCGGCGACCGCCAGGGTCATCTTGCCCTCGTGGTCGAATACCGGCGCAGCGAAGGCATTGATGCCGGGAATCACCCCGCCTACGGTGCGCGCCATGCCAAGACCGCGGGCCTCGGCGGTCAGTTCGTCGAGATCGCTGCGCGTGATGCGGGCCTGCACGTCGTCCGCCCGCGCGTTGATGCGCAATTCCGCCTCCAGTTGGCACCGGAGTTGCGGCGAATCGAAAAACGCGGCATAGCAGCGACCGATGGCCGAGTTGAGCAGCGGCATCACGGCGCCGGTGCGCAGGTTGACCGTGACCGGCCGGCGCGACTCCACCCAGCGCACGATGGTGGGGCCCATGTTGCCCCAGACGGCGAGGGCCACGGTTTCGCCGGTTTCCTCGGCCAGCGCATCCAGCACCGGGGTGGCGGCGCGCACAGGGTCGAGCCGCGCCAGGCTGGCGAGGCCGAGGTCGAGGGCAAAATGGCCGAGGTCGTAGCGGCCCGAGTTCGCATCCTGGGTCACCAGTCCGGTGCGGACGAAGCTGACCAGGTAGCGGTGCGCCTTGGCCGCCGGCATGCCCGCGGCCTTGGCCAGATCGCGCAGCATCATCGGTGCGCCGTGGTCGGCCAGCACCCTCAGCAGCGGCACGCCGACCTCGATCGACTGTATGCCCTGGCGGCTATCCGCGTTATTTTCTTCATCCGACATGGGCGGGATTATAGAATCGCCGTATTGCCAGCGCCGACTTTCGAGAATTCCAGCCCATGACCCCTGTTCTTGTCTTCGACATCGAGACCGTCCCGGACATCGCCGGCCTGCGCACCCTGCACGAGTTGCCGGCTGCCCTGCCCGATGTGGAAGTGGCGGAGTTCGCCTTCCAGCGCCAGCGGGCGAAGAACGGCAGCGATTTCCTCCCGCTACACCTGCAACGCATCGTGGTGATTTCCTGTGCGCTGCGCATCGACGACGGTTTTCGCGTCTGGTCGCTGGCCGAGCCCAAGTCCGGCGAGGGCGAGATCATCCAGCGCTTCTTCGACGGCGTCGAAAAGCTGACGCCGCAGATCGTGTCCTGGAACGGCGGCGGCTTCGACCTGCCGGTGCTGCACTACCGCGGCCTGATCCATCGCGTCGCCGCACCGCGCTACTGGGACATGGGTGAGGGCGATTACCGCGACTCGCGCGACTTCAAGTGGAACAACTACATCAGCCGCTACCACCAGCGCCATCTCGACCTGATGGACCTGCTGGCCATGTACCAGCCGCGCGGGTCCGCGCCGCTCGACCAGTTGGCGCGGCTGATGGGCTTGCCCGGCAAGCTGGGCATGGACGGTTCCGCCGTCTGGGGCGCATGGCTGGACGGGCGCATCGACGAAATTCGCGACTATTGCGAAACCGACGTGGTCAACACCCACCTGGTCTTTCTGCGTTTCCAGATGATGCGTGGCCTGCTGACAGCGGCCGAACACGACAGCGAGCTGGCGCTGGTCAAGACCTCGCTGGCGGCCACCGGCCTGCCGCACTGGAAGGAATTAATAGCCGCATGGGAGGCATCATGCTGATAGACGCACGCAACTCCGCACTGCTGGTTGTTGACGTACAGGGCCGCCTGGTGCCGGCCATTGCCGGCTGGCAGTCTCTGCTGGACCAGGTGATCTGGCTGATCCGCGTGGCACGGCGCATGGATATTCCCGTGTTGGCCTGTGAGCAGTATCCGCAGGGATTGGGGCCGACCCATCCCGCGGTGGTGGAGGAACTTCCGGTCGGTTGCACTGCCGCCAAGCTGCACTTCTCGGCCGTGGCCGGTGCCTGCCACGGACTCGGAGAGGCTGGCGGCCCCGCCCAATACGTTGTCTGCGGCATGGAGACCCATGTCTGCGTGATGCAGACGGTCATCGAACTGCTGGAATTGGGCAAAAAGGTGTTCGTGGTCGAGGAGGCCGTCGGTTCGCGCCGCGAAAGCGACAAAGCCTTGGCGCTGGCACGCATGCGCGCGGCCGGCGCGAGCATCGTCAGCCGCGAGATGGTGGCTTTCGAGTGGCTCAGGCGCGCCGATTCAGAGCTTTTCCGCGAGATCAGCCGCAACTTCCTGCGCTGATTCGTCGGCCTGGCTGCCGGCCAGGTAAAGCAGCAAACCCGGGTTTCCCGATTTAGAGGCGCGCATCTACACGCGGCCGGAAAACTGCGCTAGCATTAAAACGTTTGTTTGAAACGACCGTTCGCCCCAGCGCGGTCGACCGGATCCAAAAAAAGACAGGAGGACCCCATGGGTCAATACAGCGCCCCCTTGCGCGACATGCACTTCGTGCTCTACGAACTGCTCGACGTGCCGGCCGAACTCAAGGCATTGCCGGCTCACGCCGAAATCGATGCCGACACCATCAATCAGATACTCGAAGAGGGCAGCAAGTTCACTTCCGAGGTGTTGTTCCCGCTCAACCATGTCGGCGACCGCGAGGGCTGCCAACTCGACCAGGCGACGCACGAAGTCAAGACGCCGACGGGTTTCAAGGAGGCCTACCGCCAGTTCGTCGACGGCGGCTGGCCCTCGCTGACCTGCGACCCGGAATACGGCGGGCAGGGCCTGCCCATCGTGGTCTATAACCCCCTCGCCGAAATGCTCAATTCGTCCAACCAGGCCTGGTACATGTATCCCGGCCTGTCGCACGGCGCCTATGAATGCCTGCACGAGCACGGCACCGACGCGCAGAAGGCGCTCTACCTGCCCAGGCTGGTCTCCGGCCAATGGACCGGCACCATGTGCCTGACCGAACCGCATTGCGGTACCGACCTCGGCCTCTTGCGTTCGAAGGCGGTTCCCCAGCCCGATGGCTCATACAAGATCACCGGCGGCAAGATATTCATCTCCGCCGGAGAGCACGACATGGCGGAGAACATCATCCATCTCGTCCTTGCCCGCCTGCCCGATGCACCGGCCGGTACCAAAGGCATTTCCCTCTTCGTCGTGCCCAAGTTCATTCCCAATGCGGACGCCAGCCTCGGCGCGCGCAATGCCATTACCTGCGGTGCGCTCGAGGAAAAGATGGGCATCCACGGCAGCTCGACCTGCCAGATGAACCTCGACGACGCAACTGGCTGGATCATCGGCCAGCCGAACAAGGGTCTCAACGCCATGTTCGTTATGATGAACGCGGCACGCCTCGGCGTCGGCATGCAGGGCCTGGGCCTGACCGAAGTGGCCTACCAGAACGCGTTGGCATACGCCAAAGAGCGCCTGCAGATGCG
>JAIOPW010000222.1 GCA_021413665.1 Rhodocyclales bacterium
GTCGAGTTCGCCGAGCACGTGGGCCACGGCATCCCCGATGCGCGCCGGGGCAGCGCCGGGGCTCAGGTTGGCGCGGCTTTCCCAGGCGTCTTCGATGATCTGTTGGAGTTCGTTCATGGCGGCTTCCTTCAGAGGGATTGACAAAAATCGTTGATCCGTTGCGCGGCATCGAGGCACTGCTCGTGTGGCGCGACGAGGGCGATGCGGATGTAGTTGGCGCCGGGATTGACGCCGCCGGATTCGCGCGCCAGGTAGCTGCCGGGAAGTACCACGACATTCTTCCGGCGCAGCAGCTCGCGGGCGAAATCGGTATCGGAAATCGGGGTCTTCGCCCAGAGGTAGAAGCCGGCGTCCGGCACGCGGCAATCAAGGTGGTGGGCGATCAGCGGCGTCACCTCGTGGAATTTCTCGGCATACATGCGGCGATTGTCCCGCACGTGCGCCTCGTCGCCCCAGGCCGCGATGCTGGCCGCCTGTACCGCCGGGTTCATGGCGCTGCCGTGGTAGGTGCGGTAGAGCAGGAATTTCTTCAGGATGGCGGCGTCGCCGGCGACGAAGCCGGAACGCAGGCCAGGCACGTTGGAACGCTTGGAGAGGCTGGAGAAGGTCACCAGGTTGCGGTAATCGGCGCGTCCGAGTTGCGCGGCGGCGGTGAGTCCGCCCAATGGCGGGGTGGCCTCGTCGAAAAATATCTCCGAATAGCATTCGTCGGAGGCGATGACGAAGCCGTAGCGGTCGGAAAGCGCGAACAGGGTCTTCCACGCGGCGAGGTCCATCACCTTGCCGGTCGGGTTGGCCGGCGAGCAGACATAGACCAGTTGCACGTCGCGCCAGATGTTGTCCGGCAGGGAAGCCCAGTCCATCTCGAAGTCGTTGTGTGGCAGCGTATTGAGGTAGGTCGGCGCGGCGCCTGCCAGCAGGGCGGCACCTTCGTAGATCTGGTAGAAGGGATTGGGGCAGACCACTTTGGCGCCGCTCCTGCCGCGGTCGACCACGGTCTGGGCGAAGGCGAACAGCGCCTCGCGCGAGCCATTCACCGGCAGCACCTGGGTCGCCGCATCCGGCAGCGGCACGCCGTAGCGGCGCGCGATCCAGCCGGCGATGGCCTGGCGCAGCGCATCCGTGCCCTGCGTGGTGGGATAGTTGGCCAGTCCGGCCAGGTTGTCTGCCAGCGCGCGCTGGATGAAGGGCGGCGTCTCGTGCTGCGGTTCGCCGATCGACAGCTTGATCTCGCCGAAAGTCGGCGCCGGCGACACGCCGGCAAAGAGCTGGCGCAGCTTTTCGAAGGGGTAGGGCTGCAGGCGGTCGAGATCGGGATTCACGGCGTGGCGAAGGTTGGGCGCAAAGAAAACATTATACGAGAGCCTCCTCGCGGTCGATGGCCGCTGATTTCCGGTACATTCGCGTTTCTGCGTTTCTGCGTCGCGCGAGGAGACAGACATGGGACTGATGATCGAATTCAAGCGGCCGGACGGCAGCGCCTGCGCCGGCTATCTCGCCAGTGCCGGCCAGGGACGGCCGGGCGTGGTGGTAATCCAGGAATGGTGGGGCCTCAACCCGCAGATATGCGGCATCGCCGACCGCTTCGCCGCCGCCGGCTACAACGCGCTGGCGCCCGACCTGTTCAAGGGCCGCGTCACGCAGGACGCGGACGAGGCCAGCCATTTGATGAACGGCCTCGATTTTCCCGGCGCCACCCACCAGGACATTCGCGGCGCCGTTGACCATCTCCATGGCATGGGCAACAAAGTGGCGAGCATGGGTTTCTGCATGGGCGGCGCGCTGACCATCGCCGCGGCCGTGCATGTGCCGCAGCTCGCGGCGGCGGTCTGCTTCTATGGCATTCCACCGCAAGAGTTCGCCGATCCGGCCATGATTCGCATTCCCTTCCAGGCGCATTTCGCCAACAAGGACGACTGGTGCACGCCGGCCGCGGTCGATGCGCTCGAAGCTGC
>JAIOPW010000223.1 GCA_021413665.1 Rhodocyclales bacterium
AGGCCCCAGTAGTCGAGGCCCATGATGATGGGGAAGAAGATCGGGATGGTTAGCAGCAGCATCGACAGGCTGTCCATGATGCAGCCGAGGAACAGGTAGATGATGATGATCACCAGCATCACCAGCAGCGGCGAGAGGCCGAGGCCGATCACCCACTTGGCGAGTTCCGCCGGCATCTGCGTCAGCGCGAGGAAGACGTTCATGATGTCGGCGCCGAGCAGGATCAGGAAGATCATCGCCGTGGCCTGCGAGGTACCATAGACGCACTCGAGGAAGCCGCGCTTCGACAGGCCACCGGAACGCCAGGCAACGAAGGCGGTGGCCAGGGTGCCGACGGCTGCAGCCTCGGTTGGCGTGAAGTAGCCACCGTAGATGCCGCCGATGACGACGACGAAGATCAGGATCACCGGCCAGGTTTCGAGGATGGCGGCAAGGCGCTCGCCCCAGCTGGACTTCTCGCTTTCGGGAGCGGATGTCGGGTCGACGCGCGCCATGATGGCGATTACCATCCAGTAGCCGAGCATCGCCACGATGCCGGGGATCACGGCGGCCATGAACAGCTTGGCGATGTTCTGCTCGGTGAGAATGGCGTAGATCACCAGCGGCACCGAGGGCGGGATCAGGATGCCCAGCGTGCCGCCGGCGGCGATCGCGGCGGTGGCCAGGCGCCCGGAGTACTTGTGGTTGCGCAACTCGGGCAAGGCCACCTGGCCCATGGTTGCGGCCGTGGCCAGGGAAGATCCGCAGATGGCGCCGAATCCTGCGCAGGCACCAACCGCAGCCATGGCCAGACCGCCGCGCCAGTGGCCGATCAGCGTGGCGCCGGCGCGGAACAGGGCCTTGGACAATCCGCCATGGGTGGCGAACTGCCCCATCAGTAGGAACAGCGGCACTACCGAGAGATCGTAGATCGAGTAGCGCGCATAGGCGGAGGTCTTCATGTAATTGAGCAGGGGCGAGGGGCCGGCGACCCAGACGTAGCCGATGCAGCCGGCGACCAGCATGGCCATGCCGATGTGGATGCGCAGCACCAGCAGCAGGATCATCACCCCGCCCATGATCATTCCCTGTTCGATACCGGTCATTTGTCGGCTCCGGCGAGGTCGATCCAGGCGGTGTACAAGGCCGCGCAGCCCAACAGGAAAAAGGACGGTACCATCGGCGCATAGGCCCACCAGGTGGGCAGGTTGAGCAGCATCGAGGCGTCGCCGTTGGCGCGCAGTTCGAACATGCCCAGCGTGATGCGCCAGGCGAACACGAAGCCGGCGACGGCCAGCAGCAGACTGGCAACAACGTCGAGGAACTTGTTGAACTTCGGCGGCGCGCTGGTGGTGAAGAAATCGACAATGATGTGGCCGCGGATCATCTGGCAGAAGGGCAGCGCCATGCTGACGGCAATCGCCGACATGGCCTGCACCAGTTCATAGTCACCGAGGATGGGCTTGCTGAACAGCGCGCGGCCGGCGATGCTGCCCACCGACATCAGCGACATCGCGATCAGCATCAGGCCGGAACCGATGGCGAAGGCGCGACAAACCTTGTTCAAAACCCGGCCGACGAGCGCAGTTGGCTGCGCGTCCTTGTCGACGTAAATGGCGTCAGCCATGGACAACTCCTAGGTGTAATGCGCTCCCGCGGCCGTCGTGGGCCGACGGCGGGGAGTTTGCCGGACGCCGTGCACACGGCGTCCGGCGCTCCGTGCTGCTTACTTGGTGTACTTCTTGATCAGGTCCTGCGCCGCCTTGAACAGCTTGGGACCATCATGACCGGCCTTGGTCATGTTGGTGGCCCACTCGTCGTCGAGGTTGTCGGTCGCCTTCTTCCACCTCGCCAATTCGGTAGCCGGGATCACGTTGATGGTGACGCCCGAGGCCTTGGTCTTCTCGCGGCCGGGGCCGTCGTCGGCTTCCTGCACGCGGCCTGCCATGGCGGAGAACTCGATGCCCGAATTGTTGTCGATGACCTTCTTCAGGTCGGCCGGCAGCGAGTCGTACTTGGCCTTGTTCATGGCGATGGTGAACACCGTGGTGTACAGGGCGTTGAACTTCGGATCGGTCTCGGCGGCGTACTTGACGAGTTCATTGACCTTGATGCTCGGCACCACCTGATATGGAATCACGGCGCCTTCGATGACGCCCTTCGAGAGCGCTTCGGGCACGGCCGGAACTGGCATGCCGACTGGCGTGGCGCCCATCGCGGCGAGCATCTTGTTGGTCAGGCGGGTCGGGGCACGAAACTTCATGCCCTTGAAGTCGTCCATCGTGTTCATCTGCTTCTTGGTGGTGAACAGGTAGCCAGGGCCATGGACATGGACGGCGAGCGGACGAACGTCCTTGAACTCGTGCTGCGCGTAGGTCTGGGTGAATTCCCAAGCGGCTCGGCTGGTCGCCTCGGCATTGGTCATCATGAAGGGCAGTTCGAATACTTCCGACATCGGGAAGCGGTTGGCCGAGTAGCCAAGCACGGTCCACACCACGTCGGCGACGCCGTCACGCACCTGGTCGATCAGTTGTGGCGGCGTGCCGCCCAGCTGCATGGCCGGGTAGATCTGGCACTTGATGCGATTGTTGGATTCCTTGCCGAGCTTTGCACACCAAGGTTCGAACACGCCCGTGTGGATGAAGGTCTGGGCGGACAGGAAGTGATGCACCTTCAGTGTCACTTCCTGCGCCTGTACTGCGAAGGCGGTTCCGGCGATCGATGCGGCGATCAGGGTTTTTGCGAACAGCTTTTTCATCTACGTCTCCTCTATGGTTGGCGAATGGATCGCCTTATTGAAATTAGCCAATGGGACCGCCTGGAACAATAATACATTATTTCTATAGGGTTTATCAACTGATTAATGGCTATTTCGGCCGCCGGTCGATGACCCGTCGGGCCTTGCCCACCAGGGTTCTTTCAACCTTGTCGGTCTCCACTACATGAACGTCGGCACTCACCCCCACCAGAGCCTTGATATGGTGCTTTACCTCCGCACCGATTTCGCGACGCTTCTGCTCGCTCAGGCTGGATGAAAGATCGCTGCGAACCTCGACATAGACGTCCAACTGGTCAAGGTGGCCCTCGCGCGAGACCTGCAACTGATACTGAGCGCACAGGTGGGGGTTCTTCAGCAGGATTTCCTCGATCTGCGTCGGAAACACGTTGACGCCACGAATGATCAGCATGTCGTCGCTGCGACCGGTGATCTTCTCCATGCGCCGCATGCTGCGTGCCGTGCCGGGCAGCAGCCGGGTCAGGTCGCGCGTGCGATAGCGAAGTATCGGCAGGGCTTCCTTCGACAGCGAGGTAAACACCAGTTCGCCCATTTCCCCATCCGGCAGCACTTGGCCGGTTTCCGGATTGATGATTTCCGGGTAGAAATGGTCTTCCCAGATGTGCGGACCATCCTTGGTCTCGACGCACTCGCAAGACACGCCGGGGCCCATGACCTCCGACAGCCCGTAAATGTCGATGGCGTCGATGCCGAGGCGCTCCTCGATCTCGCGCCGCATTTCGTTGGTCCACGGCTCGGCACCGAAGACGCCGACGCGCAGACTGCTTTCAGTCGGCTTCATGCCCTGCTTGATCATCTCGTCGGCGATGGTCAACACATAGGATGGCGTAGACATGATCACGGTGGGCTTGAAGTCCTGGATCAATTGCACCTGCTTTTCGGTCTGGCCACCGGACATGGGAATCACGGTGGCGCCCAGAGCCTCGCCGCCGTAGTGGGCGCCAAGGCCGCCCGTAAACAAGCCGTAGCCATAGGAGTTGAGGATGATGTCGTCGGCAGAACATCCCGCCGCGCGCAGGGAACGCGCCATGAGGCCCGCCCACATCGCAATATCGTTTTTGGTATAGGCAACCACCGTCGGCTTGCCAGTGGTGCCCGACGAAGCGTGGATGCGCACCACATCTCGCATCGGCGTCGCAAACATGCCATAGGGATAGGTATCGCGCAGGTCGATCTTGGTGGTAAAGGGAAACTTCGCCAGATCGGACAACTGCTTCAAGTCGTCCGGATGCACTCCCGCCGCATCGTATTTCTTGCGGTAGTGCGGCACGTTGTCGTAAGCGTGTTTCAGCGACCACTTCATGCGCTGCAACTGCAGCGCATGCAACTCGTCGCGGCTGGCCTTCTCGATGGGCTCCAGACCCGTGACCGTCCTATTCTGCTTGCTCATGCTTCTCCCCTATACGGCTTCTCGATGAGCCATCTGTTTGACGAAGGCCAGATTTTCCACGACCTTGGCCTGAATGTGTGAAATCTGTTCCGGACTCAAGTGGCGGAAACGTCCCATCGCCTTGAGGTACTCGGTGACCGGCAGGGCGTCATCGACCGGCCGCGTGAAGTGCAATCCATCGCTCGGGTTGTACTCCCACAGCATGACAAAATTGGTCTCCACCGCCTTGCGCGCGACTTCCATGTTCTGGTCGGTCGGGAAACGCCAGCCCGTGGTACAGGGCGAATAGACGTGCAAATAGGCAAAACCGCGCTTGGAGGCCTGGATCGCCTTGTCGAGCTTGTCGTAGAGGTCTTCCATGTAAGCCGTCGAGGCCGTGGCGACATATTCGCAGCGGTGATTGACCATGATCAGCGGCAGGTTCTTGGCATCCTGCGTCTTGCCCTGCGAGGGCAGGCCGCCCGATCCCTTGCCGATCGGCGTGGTGGACGTCCATGCTCCATACGGCGTGCAACTGGAACGCTGCATGCCGGTATTCATGTAGCCCTCATTGTCGACCACCATGAACAGGATCTGCTCGTTGCGCTCGGCCGCGCCCGACAGCGACTGGAAACCGACGTCCGAAGCGCCGCCGTCGCCGGCAATCGCCAGCGCGGTGACATCGCGGCCGACCCGCTTGTACTGGCGCTTGACCCCGGCCAGCATGGCCGCGGTATTGGTCAGCAGCGGATGGAAAACCGGAATCTTGGTGCCGGTGGTGCCGTTGAAACCGACCGAACCCAT
>JAIOPW010000224.1 GCA_021413665.1 Rhodocyclales bacterium
TTGTCGAGGTGCATGCCACCCCAGTAGATGCGCATGTAGGAGCACAGGTCGCGGGCGAAACCCACCGACTCGGCGGCATCCATGCACTCCTTGGCGAACTTCTTGTCGTGGGCGACGGCCGCGGCGTAGGGCTCGCCGGTCAGCGAATAGACGTCATCGCCGAGGCCGGCCGGCAGTGCGTCGAGCGCCCAGGCGGAACCCGACCAGCGCAGGCCGCCCTTCTCCTTGGCGGTGGCATAGTTTGCGTAGTACTGCTCGCGCAGCTGCTTGGCCTTGCCCCACAGCTTGAGGGATTCGGTCGGATACTTGTTAGGTGCGTTCATCGTTCTCTCCCTGAGATTAAAACAGCTCTTCGTCGCTCATCGTTTCGAGGAATGCCTCGATACGAATGCGGAAGGGGCCGATGGGGTTGGTAATGTCGAATTCCAGGAACAGCGTCGGAATGCCGTTGCTCTCAAGGTGCGCCTTCAGGTCAGGATAGTCGCCCTCGTGCGGATCGCAGAACTTCTGCTGCAGGAAGATCGCGGCGCGAGCGTTGAATTCCTTGGCCAGGCCCAGCACGTGGTCGAAGCGCGTGTGGTTCGGATAATCCTTGGTCGGACAGGCCGGGCGGTCGCAGTAGCGATCGGCGATGGCCTTGATCACGTCGTCCTCCGGCTTCGACTGGTTCCAGAAGTAGCGGGTGCCGGAACACTGGTCGTCGATGACGATGGTGGAGCCGACGGACTCGACCATGGCCATGAAGGCGAGGTCGTCGTTTTCCGAACCGATGGTCATGAAGCGCACGCCTTCCTTGCGGTTCAACTGGCGCGACGGCAAGGCGGCAAGCACTTTCTTCAGCATCTCGTTGTGTTCGCGCTTGTCGACAAACTGTGCCGTGATCGAGGCATACAGCGCTTCCACGCCCGTGACCTGGGGGTTCTCGGCCTTGCGGTATTCGAACAGCTCGCGCAACAGGCGGCGATTTTCATCGACCACGGCCAAGGCTTCCTTCAACATCGCGTCGGTCAGTTCCTTGCCGGTCAGCGCCTGGAGGAAGGTACGGAAGGATTGCAGTTCGGCGTGGTGGGCCTTGCGGGCATGCGGCGACTGCACGTCGTTGGGCATCGGCACATAGTAGTCCCACTGCACGCTGGGCACATTGCTGCGCCAGGAGCTGAAAGTCTGCCGGTACTGGATGCACGACTGGGTCAGCGTCACACCTTCGCAGTAGTCGAAGCGGCCGAGCAGGCCCTGCGCCAGCGAATCGCGGCAGAAGGGACAGAACATGCCGAAGATATGCGGCTCGGTAACGTTCTGCGGTTCATGCGCACCGAGCACGCGAACCGGCAACATGCCGGCGGCGATCAGCAGTTCTTCCGCCGTATAGGTACACATCGTTGCAACTACCTGACCACCCGTACGGGCTTTCCAGTCACGCGCGTAGTCGTGGCGCTTCTCATACCAGTTCTGGAACTGGTCGAACAAACCATCTGCCATTGCTGCCTCCTTATTGGCTATCCACGGCACCGCTGTGCGCTGGATGCAACCTTCATTAGAGTAGGAACTATTGTTCCATCGATGAACCAAACTGCACAATCCGGGGCGGAGTATGAGTCAAAAAAACCCTCCCGTCAACACTTGCATGCAATATTTTTCATCTTACCCATTTACCCAGTTATACCTTTTCTATTCAGATAATTACGGAATTTTATTAACCATTTTTCCATTAAGTTTAAAAAATTCCTTTTGCCTTGATCACAAGTATGTACTATAGTTCAGGCGTCTGCTTAGCACTTCCCTGTGACCAAACACGATTGACCGACAATCATGAATTCCACCGAAAGAGTCGACACACCTGTCCCAGTGCGCTTCGTCGACGAAGCGGTCGATGCGGAGTTCATCCAGGCACTGGGGGTCCGGGTTCGCGAAGCGCGTGCGCGGCGCGGCATGTCGCGCAAAGCGCTGGCACTGAACTCGGAGGTGTCGGAACGCTATCTGGCACAGGTGGAGAGCGGTGAAACCAATCCATCCATCATGGTGCTGCGTCACGTCGCTCACGCCTTGGGCATATCCCTGATCGAACTCCTCGAACCGCAACACAGTTCGCCCGAATATCACCTGATCTCCCACTTCCTGGAGCAGCTCTCCCCCAATCGACTTGAGGAGGCGCTGCTGCGCTTGATGCGCGATTTCGGCCATGAAGATGCCGCGCGCAGAAAACGTATCGCCCTGGTCGGGCTGCGCGGCGCGGGCAAATCGACCCTCGGCCGCGCCCTGGCCGGAGAACTGGCGGTGCCCTTTGTCGAACTCAACGGCGCAATTGAAGCCGAGGCGGGAATGAGCCTGAATGAAGTTTTTTCGCTGTATGGCCAACCCGGCTTTCGCCGTCTCGAGCGGCGCTGCCTTGACAAGTTCATCACGGAGCATGAGAACGCGGTAATCACGGTAGGCGGCGGCATCGTTTCCGAGGCGGAGACATTCAACCTGCTGCTGATGAATTGCTACACCGTCTGGGTCAAGGCAAGCCCGGAAGAACACATGTCGCGCGTCGTGGCCCAGGGCGACTTCCGCCCCATGGAAGGCAACAGCGAAGCCATGGAAGACATGCGCCGCATCCTCGTCGCGCGCGAACCGCTTTATTCGAAAGCCGATTTCATCCTCGACACCACCGGGTGCCTACCCGAAGTGTGCCTAAGAAAGCTGCGTCAAGCCGTCACCCCCAACCCCTGAAGCACCCACAGAGAAAAAGCCCACAACGGAGAATTCCATGAAAAGTCCCGATGCCACCCGGCAGACCATCACTTACGACACCCATCCCGACCAATACAAGCACTGGCGCTTGTCTTTCGACGGCCAGGTCGCCACCCTGCACCTCGACATCAACGAAGACTGTGGCATCAAGCCCGGCTACAAGCTGAAGCTGAATTCCTATGACCTCGGCGTCGACATTGAACTGCACGACGCCCAGCAGCGCATCCGCTTCGAGCATCCCGAAGTACGCAGCGTGGTCGTCACCAGCGGCAAGGACAGGATCTTCTGCTCCGGCGCCAACATCTTCATGCTCGGCCTGTCGACCCACGCCTGGAAGGTGAATTTCTGCAAATTCACCAACGAAACACGCAACGGCATCGAGGATTCCAGCCGCCATTCGGGCCTCAAGTTCATCGCCGCCTGTAACGGCACCACCGCTGGTGGCGGCTACGAGTTGGCGCTGGCTTGCGACGAGATCATCCTCGTCGATGACCGCTCGTCGGCGGTCAGCCTGCCCGAAGTTCCACTGCTCGGCGTGCTGCCCGGCACCGGCGGCCTCACCCGCGTCACCGACAAGCGCCGCGTGCGCCGCGACCACGCCGACATCTTCTGCACCCTGACCGAAGGCATCCGCGCCCAGCGTGCCAAGGAATGGCGCCTGATCGACGATTTCGCCAAGCCGCAAGTGTTCGCCGAGAAGGTGAAGCAGCGCGCCACAGAACTCGCCGCGCAGAGCGACCGCCCGGCCGATTGCAAGGGCGTCGCGCTACCTGCCGTCAAACGCACAATGGATGAAACCGGCTATCACTATGAAACCGTCGACGTCGTGATCGACCGCAAGGCCCGCCGCGCCACGCTGACCGTCAGCGCACCGGCAACCGCACCAGCCACCGGGATCGATGCCATCGTCGCCGCGGGCGCCGCCTGGTGGCCGTTGCTGATGGCGCGCGAACTCGACGATGCCATCCTGATGCTGCGCACCAACGAACGCCGCGCTGGCAAAACACAAGCAGCACTGGTTCGTGCGCGAAACCACCGGCATGCTGCGCCGGACCCTGGCACGCCTCGACGTCACCTCGCGCACCCTGATCGCGCTGGCCGATCGCGGCACCTGCTTCGCCGGCACCCTTGCCGAACTGCTGTTCGCCGCCGACCGCGGCTACATGCTGTCGCTGCCAAACGATGCGCCGGCGGAAGCCAAAATCACGCTGTCGGAAATCAATTTCGGCAGCTACCCGATGGTCAATGGCCAGTACCGCATCGCCGCCCGCTTCTATGGCGAGGAAGGCCCGATCGCAGCCGCGAAGGCCACCACCGGCAAGCCGCTGGGCGCCGCCGCCGCGCTGGAAGCCGGCCTCGTCACCGCGACGCCGGACGACCTCGACTGGGAAGACGAAATCCGCATCGTCCTCGAAGAACGCGCCAGCCTTTCGCCGGACGCGCTCACGGCGATGGAGGCCAACCTGCGCTTCGGCCCCGGCGAAACAATGGAGACGCGAGTTTTCGGCCGCCTCTCGGCCTGGCAGAACTGGATTTTCATCCGTCCCAACGCCGTCGGCGAGACCGGTGCCCTGAAGGTTTTCGGCAGCGGCAACAAGGCGAAGTTCAACTGGGAACGCGTCTGACGCGCTCCGCCAAAACAGCACCCCCAACCCCAACCCGGAGAATGCCATGAGCATCGATTATTCACAAAAGATCCCCAACAACGTCAATCTCAACGACAACAAGACGCTGCAGCGCGCGCTGGAGCACTGGCAGCCCGAGTTCATCAACTGGTGGAAGGACATGGGCCCGGATGAGTCGCAGAATTTCGACGTCTACCTGCGCACCGCGGTCAGCGTCGATCCCGGCGGCTGGGCACACTTCGACTACGTCAAGATGCCGGACTACCGCTGGGGCATCTTCCTCAATCCCGCCGAGGAAGGACGCAAGGTCAATTTCGGCGCGCACAAGGGCGAAGCCGCCTGGCAGGAAGTCCCGGGCGAATACCGCAGCAACCTGCGCCGCCTGATCGTGACGCAAGGC
>JAIOPW010000225.1 GCA_021413665.1 Rhodocyclales bacterium
CATTCCGGCCTGTTCGATATGCCTCGAAAAATTGCGCCGATAGGTAGCCGACAGCAGCCACGCCAACCAGCCGGCCAGCGCGCCGAGGTTGTGCAGCAAAGGCAGCGGCAGACGGGCCAGGGCTTTGAAAACGAGCGGAAACGGCGAGGGCATCGAAGATAGTGGAAGCGTCAAAGCAAGTAGAATTATCGCCTACTGTTCGCCCACGAGCCATTCCTCGATTTCCCCGCCATGCAAAAGAAACTGCGAGCTGCCGTAATCGGTGTCGGCTATCTGGGCCGCTTTCATGCCCAGAAATACGCCGCGCTCAATGGCGCGGAATTCGGCGTCGAGTTGGTCGGGGTGGTCGACAGCCATCCCGAAACGGCGCGACGCGTCGCGCGGGAGCTGGGCGTCGCGGCCTTCAGCGATTACCGCGAACTGCTCGGCGCGACTCCGGGAGTCGATCTGGTCTCGGTCGCCAGCACCACCGAAACCCATCACGCCGTGGCGCGCGACTGCCTCGTCGCCGGCGTGCACGTGCTGGCGGAAAAGCCGATCACCGTCACCGTCGCGCAGGCCGACGAACTGATCGCGCTGGCCGACGCGAAGCATCTGATATTGCAGGTCGGCCACCTCGAGCGCTTCAATCCGGCCTGGCTCGCGGTCAAGGACAAGATCAAGCGCCCGGTGTTCATCGAAGCGCATCGCATGGCGCCATTCAAGGCGCGCGGCATCGACGTGTCGGTGGTGCTCGACCTGATGATCCACGACCTCGACCTGATCCTGCCGCTGGTCGGCAGCCCGGTCGCGGACCTGCGCGCCTCGGGCGTCTCGGTGCTGACCGACGGCATCGACATCGCCAATGCGCGCATCGAGTTTGCCAACGGCTGCGTCGCCAATCTCACCGCCAGCCGTACCTCGACCGCCAGCCTGCGCCGGCTGCGCGTATTCCAGCACCACGAATACATTTCCATCGATTTCGGCGACCGCCGCATCGGCATCAGCAAGAAGCGCGAAGCCCTGGTCGAAGGTGAAGAACCGCTCGACACCGAGACCTTCCAGCAACCGCCCGGCGATGCGCTGATGACCGAGATCCAGGCCTTCGTCGCCGCCGTGCGCGACGGCACGCAGGCCGTGGTCAGCGGCCGTGAGGGCCGCGATGCGCTGGCCATCGCGCTGGAGATCGACCGCATGATCGCCACCCGCCAGAACCTACTTTCCTGAAGCCGCCACCATGAACATTCCGATGCTGGACCTGAAGGCCGAATACGCCTTGCTGCGCGATGAAATCGAGCCCGCCGTGTGCGATGCGCTGGCCGCCTGCCAGTACATCGGCGGCCCCAACGTCAAGGCCTTCGAAGCCGAGGCGGCCGCCTATGCCGGGGTCAAGCATGCGATAGCCTGCGCCTCGGGCACCGACGCGCTGCTGATCGCGCTGCGCGCCATCGGACTCGGCCCCGGCGACGAAGTCATCACCACGCCCTTCACCTTCGTCGCCACGGCCTCGACCGTCGTCATGTGCGGCGCCAAACCCGTGTTCGTCGATATCGATCCACGTAGCTTCAACCTCGACCTGGACCAGGTCGAGGCCGCGATCACGCCCGCTACCCGCGCCATCGTGCCGGTGCACCTGTTCGGCCAGCCGGTGCATCTGGCGCCGCTCAAGGCCTTGTGCGAAAAACACGGACTGAAGCTGATCGAGGACGCGGCCCAATCCTTCGGCGCCGACTACGCCGGACGCAAGTCGGGCGCCTACGGCGACATCGGCTGCACCTCCTTCTATCCGTCGAAGAATCTTTCGGCCTTCGGCGACGGCGGCCTCATGATCACCGACAACGACCAGCTCGCCGCGGAACTGCGCGTACTGGCCAGCCACGGTTCGCGGGTGCGCTACCACCACCATGTGCTCGGCTACAACTCGCGGCTGGACGAAATCCAGGCCGTGATCCTGCGCGTCAAGCTGCGCCACCTCGACAACTTCAACAATCGCCGTCGCGCCATCGCCGACTCGTACGGCAAGCAACTGGCGGGGCTGGTCGAAACGCCCTTCGCCGATGGAAACGGACGCCATGTCTATCACCAGTACACGATTCTTTCCGACCGGCGCGACCTGATCCAGAAGGTGCTGACCGAATCCGGCATTGCCTGTGCCGTGTATTACCCGGTGCCGCTGCACAAGCAGGAGATGTTCGCGCCGACCCACGGCTCGGCAAGCCTGCCGGTGACGGAGCGCATTGCACAACGCTGCCTGTCGCTTCCCATTTCGCCGATGCTGAAGGACGACCAGATCAAGCGGATTACCGGAGCCATCCGCCAAGCCTTGACGTGAGTATCCATCCCACAGCCGTAATCGCGGCCGACGCAAAGCTCGGCGCCGGGGTTCGCATCGGCCCCTTCGCCGTGATCGAGGAAGACGTGGTCCTCGGCAATGGCTGCGAAATCGCCGCCCACGCGGTGATCAAGCGCCACGCCCACCTAGGGGCGAGGAATCGCATCGCCGAGCACGCGGTGATCGGCGGCGATCCGCAGGACTTCAAGTTCAAGGCGGATTGCCTGTCCTACACCGAGATCGGCGACGACAACTGGCTGCGCGAGGGCGTCACGGTGCATCGCGGTTCGCGCCAGGGCAGTACGACGAAACTCGGCAACAACTGCTTTCTCATGGCCTACAGCCACGTCGCGCACGACTGCGTGGTCGGCAATCATGTGGTCATGGCCAATACCGCGGGCATTGCGGGCGAAGTAGTGGTGGATGACCGCGCCTTCATCTCGGCCGCGGTCACCGTGCACCAGTTCTGCCGCGTCGGCCGCAACGCGATGATCGGACTGTCTTCCAAGGTGGTGCAGGATGCGCTGCCCTTCTGCATCACCGACGGCAACCCGGGCCGCGCCCGCGGGCTAAACATCGTCGGCCTGCGCCGCAACGGTTTCGGCAAGGACGAGATCGCCGCCCTCAAAGAGGCCTACCGCATGCTGTATTCGCGCGTGCCGCTGGAACAGGCGCTGGCGGCGATGAAGGAAACGCAGAGCACGGCCGTGCACGAACTCGCCGACTTCATAGAAGGCAGCAAGCGCGGCTTCGCGCATCCGACGCGCTAGCGCTTTCCGTTTGCCAGCTTTTTCGCCTCCGGCATCCGCCGCAGGCGCCAGATCGCGAGCGGCCCGAGCAGGCCGCCCAGCCCCAGCGTCGACCAGGCCAGCCCCCAGACCACGTGATCGGGCAGGCTGCCGCCGGCGCGGCCCCAATCGAGCACGAGGCCGAAGACCCAGGGCGAAATCGCGCCGGCGCCGAAGCCCATCAGCGAGCGCAACGAATAGGCCGCGCCCAGATAGCGCGGGTCGGTCAGCTCCGTCAGCGTCGTCGAATGGATCGACGAATCGGCGACCCCGGTAACGTTGTAGAAGATCGCGACGCCGACCAGAACGAACATCGGCATGCCGATCATCCAGCCGAAGCTGAACGAGCAGGCCAGGCTGGACACCCCCATCAGCAAGGTCACCGCGGTCCGCCCGTGGCGATCCGAGAGCGAACCGCCGAGCACGCTGCCGACCACGGCGACGAGATAGGTCAGCGCGCTCAGGGTGGCGCCGAGGCTTGCGGCCTGGGTGCCGCCGCTGCCGCCGGCAACCGCCGCGGCGGCAAGGAAGGCCGGCAGCCAGGCCCAAAGGCCGAGCAGTTCCCAGGCATGGAAGGTATAGCCCCAGATCGACAGCATCGCCGGCTTGTTGCGCACCACTTCGACGAGGCGGCTGCGGGTACCGTGCCCGTCCGGTAGCGAGTGCACCACGTTGGGCACGTCGCGCAGGGCGCGCCAGCCCAGAACCATGCCCAGCGCCGGGAAAAGGGCGGTCACGACAAAGGCGCCGCGCCAGCCGGCGAGCGGAATCATGGCGCTGGCGATCAGCAGGCCGACGGCATAGCCGAGCGAGGCGGCGGCGAGGTAGTAACCCAGGGCGCGGCCCTGCCGTTCGCGCATGCGCTGGGCGACGATGGCCAGCCCCGGCGTGTAGGAACCGCCCGAACACAGACCGGTGAGGCCGTAGAGCAGGAGGGCGGAAACGAAGTCGTCGGCGAAGAAGGCAAACAGCAGGCCGCTCACCACCGCCGCAACGCTGGTCGACAGATAGATGCGGCGTGCGCCGAAGCGGTCGGAAAGAAAGCCGACGGCGAACAGGGACGCGAGGAAGCCGACGTGATAAGCCGATTGCACCATGCCCGCCTGCCACGCGCTGAGTTGCCAGTCGG
>JAIOPW010000233.1 GCA_021413665.1 Rhodocyclales bacterium
CGCGCCCTTGGTGGTGCAGTCCTTCCACAGCACGGACATGAACAGCACCGGGAAGTTGGCCGAGCAGGCCACGGCGAAGGCCAGCATCACCATGAAGGCGACGTTTTCCTTCTCGAACACGATGCCGAGCAGCACGGCGAAGATGCCGAGGCAGACCGTCGTGATCTTCGACACGCGCAGTTCGGTGGCCGAATCCACGTTGCCATGGCGCCACACCGAGGCGTAGAGGTCATGCGACACCGCCGATGCGCCGGACAGGGTCAGGCCAGCCACCACCGCCAGGATCGTGGCGAAGGCCACGGCGGAGATGAAGCCCATGAACAGGTCGCCGCCCACCGCCTTGGCCAGATGCACCGCCGCCATGTTGCCGCCGCCCTTGAGGCCCTTGGCCAGTTCGCCATTGACGAAGTAGTCGGCCGGGTTGGGGATCAGGTTGGTGATGGCGCCGAAGCCGATGATGAAGGTCAGGATGTAGAAATAGCCGATCCAGGTCGTCGCCCAGCCCACCGACTTGCGGGCTTCCTTGGCGCTCGGTACGGTGAAGAAGCGCATCAGGATGTGCGGCAGGCCGGCGGTGCCGAACATCAGCGCCATGCCGACCGATATGGCCGAGATCGGATCGTTGATCAGCCCGCCGGGACACATGATCGAATCGTGCTTGGCATGCACTTCAACGGCCTTGGTGAACATCGCCTCGGGACTGAAGCCGAACTGGAACAGCACCGCCAGGGCCATGAAGGTGGCGCCGGTGAGCAGCATTACCGCCTTGATGATCTGCACCCAGGTCGTCGCGGTCATGCCGCCGAACAGCACGTAGATCATCATGATCGCGCCGACCATGCTCACCGCGACGATGTAGTCGAGGCCGAACAGCAGCTTGATCAGTTGACCCGCACCGACCATCTGGGCGATCAGGTAGAAAGCCACCACCACCAGCGAACCGCAGGCGGCAAAAGTACGGATCGGACCCGGATCGAAACGATAGCCGGCGACGTCGGCGAAAGTGAACTTGCCGAGGTTGCGCAGGCGCTCCGCCATCAGGAAGGTGATCACCGGCCAGCCGACCAGCCAGCCGATCGAGAAGATCAGGCCGTCGAAGCCGGAGCCGAACACGAGGCCCGAAATACCGAGGAAGGACGCGGCCGACATGTAGTCGCCGGCGATTGCGAGGCCGTTCTGGAAGCCGGTGATGCCGCCGCCGGCGGTGTAGAAGTCAGCCGCGGTCTTGGTCTTGGCGGCCGCCCACTTGGTGATCCAGAGCGTGATGCCGACGAAGATGCCGAACATCGTGATGGCCGTCCAGTTGGTAGCCTGTTTCTGTGCCTGACCGAGGTCGGCGCCGGCGGCCAGGGCCGCGCCCGCCACCAGCAGGGCGGCTGCGCCGCCAAGTATGTGTTTGGCCTTGATCACTTGGAAGCCTCCCGGATGATTTCGTCCTTGGTCGCGTCGAACTCGGTGTTGGCGCGGCGGACATAGATGGCGGTGATGACGATCGTGAATACCAGCACGCCGACGCCGAGCGGAATGCCGATCGAGGTGACGGCGCCGGCGCTGATCTTGGTGGCCAGGAACTGCTTGTTGAAGGCGACCAGCAGGATGTAGCCGAAATACACGACCATCATCAGGATCGACAAAATGATCGAGTAGTTGTTGCGGGTTTTGACGAACTGCAGGAATTTCGGATTCTTTTCAATCCGCGCGACGATGTCTTCGTCTTTCATGGTTCCTCCGGAGGTGGAAGGGAATTGTTGTAATGGATGAAGTGCGCAGCATTGCTGCGGTGCGGCAGTCTAGGAGGCCGCTCTTACGCCGCACTTACGCTCGGCGTAAGCAAGCCGTCAGCCACGGCGCAGCCCGTTGTCCGCGCCCGATGCCCTTTGACGCCGCAACGCCAAGGCCCTATAATTCGCGGCCTTTCCGGCTAGGTAGCTCAGTTGGTAGAGCAACGGATTGAAAATCCGTGTGTCGGCAGTTCGATTCTGCCCCTGGCCACCAATACAACAAGAAGCGGGGGTTCTCAGGAACCCCCGCTTCTTGTTTGTCCCTCCGGCTGCCGGCCGCCGATAGAATCACAGCGTGAAGTCTTCCCCCGATTACCAGCGCCGCTTCGGCGGCATCGAACGCCTGTACGGCGCCGGCGCCCTGGCGCGTGCCGCAGCCGCGCACGTGGTGGTGGTCGGCATCGGCGGCGTCGGTTCGTGGGCGGTGGAAGCGTTGGCGCGCTCAGGGCTGGGTCGGCTGACGCTGGTCGACCTCGACCACGTTGCCGAATCCAACGTCAATCGCCAGATCCACGCGCTGGAATCGACCTTCGGCGCGGCCAAGGTCGCCGCCATGAAGGATCGCATCGCGGCGATCAATCCGGACTGCGCCGTTATCGCCGTGGAGGAGTTCATCGACGAGGCCAATGTCGCCGCATTGATCCCGGCGTGCGACGCGGTGATCGACGCCATTGACCAGGTGCCCGCCAAGGCGGCGCTGATCGCGCATTGCCGCCGCGCCGGCATCCGCATCGTCACCACCGGCGGCGCCGGTGGACGCATTGATCCGACGCGAGTGGAAGTCATCGACTTGTCGTGCACCATCCACGATGCGCTGGCCTCGAAGCTGAGGGCGCGGCTGCGCAAGGACTACGGCTTCACGCGCGACCCGAGTCACCGCAAGTTTCGGTTTCGCCGCGGCGGCGCGGGCTCTCGCCGGTATACTCGCGGCATGACGAATGTCCCCGTTGTCCTGGTCACCGGCGCCGCCCGTCGCGTCGGCGCAGAGATCGTGCGCGCGCTGCACGTTGCGGGTGCCCGCGTGGCAATCCACTATCGTTCCTCGGCGGATGCGGCGAACGCCCTGGCCGCGGAGCTGAACGCGACACGACCGGAATCCGCCGCAAGCTTCGCCGCCGACCTGCTCGACATCGCCGCGCTGCCGCGCCTGGTGGACGCCGTGGTACGGCGCTTCGGCCGGCTCGACGCACTGGTGAACAACGCCTCCTCCTTTTTTGCCACGAAAGTCGGCGCTGTCGACACGGCAGCCTGGGACGACCTGATCGGCTCCAACCTCAAGGCGCCGCTGTTCCTGTCCCAAGCGGCGGCGCCGCATCTTGAGCAAAGCGCCGGCTGCATCGTTAACATCACCGACATCCACGCCGAACGCCCGCTCAAGGGCTACCCGCTTTACTGCGCGGCGAAAGCCGGGCTACTCGGCCTCAGCCGCTCCCTGGCGCTGGAACTGGGGCCGCGGGTGCGGGTCAATGCGGTGGCTCCCGGCGCCATTGAATGGCCACAAAGCCAGAGTGACTTTTCGCCGGCCGAGCGTGCCGCTATCATCGACCACACCCTCCTGAAACGGGTCGGCTCGCCGGCCGACATTGCACGCACCGTGAAATTCCTCGTCTTCGACGCACCCTATGTCACCGGTCAGGTGATCAACGTCGACGGCGGCAGAACGGCCCATCTGTGAATGCACCATTGAACATGGCCCCGACCGCCAGGCAGGCCCAGAAATCGGCTTTTGAAGCCAACAAGCTGGCCAAGCGCCTGCGCCGCGAGGTCGGGCAGGCGATCGCCGACTTCAACATGATCGAGGCCGGCGACAAGGTCATGGTCTGCCTCTCGGGCGGCAAGGACTCCTTCGCCCTGCTCGACATCCTGCTGTTCCTGCGCGAGCATGCGCCGATCGGCTTCGACATCGTCGCCGTCAATCTCGACCAGAAGCAGCCCGGCTTTCCCGCCGACGTCCTGCCCGATTACCTGCGCAGCATCGATGTACCCTTCCACATCGAAAACGAGGACACCTATTCCATCGTCAAGCGCGTGATTCCCGAGGGCAAGACGACCTGCTCACTGTGCTCGAGATTGAGGCGCGGCGTGCTGTACCGTGTCGCCGGCGAGCTCGGTGCGACCAAAATCGCGCTCGGCCACCATCGTGACGACATCCTGCAAACCCTGTTCCTCAACCTGTTCTTTGCCGGCAAGCTGAAATCGATGCCGCCCAAGCTGGTCTCGGATGACGGCCGCAACATCGTGATCCGCCCGCTGGCCTATTGCCGCGAGAGCGACCTCGAAGCCTGGGCCGCGGAACGCGCCTTTCCGATCATTCCCTGCAACCTGTGCGGCTCGCAGCCCAACCTGCAGCGCCAGCAGGTGAAGCAGATGCTGCGGGACTGGGACAAGCGTTTCCCCGGACGCATCGAGACCATGTTCAGAAGCCTCGCCAATGTCGTGCCTTCGCACCTGCTCGACGCACGACTGTTCGATTTCGCCGGCCTCAGGGCGACCGGTATGCCCGACGCGGAGGGCGACATCGCCTTCGATGCGCCGTCGCTGCCCGCCGTCCATGCGCAGGCCGTCGCCTTTGCGGACGACGAGGACTGATGGACGCGCGACAACTTCCCGCCCGTCACGGCGCGCTCTGGCTGCTGGCCGGCTTTGCGCTGTTCCGTCGCCATCCGCCGCTGATGACGGCGCTGACCTTCGGCTACCTGCTGACCGTGATCGTGCTGAATCTGGTGCCGAAGATCGGGCCGTTCCTGTTGCCGCTGCTGCTGCCGACCCTGACCGTGATGCTGGGCAACGGCTGCCGCGCCATCGAGCGCGGCCAGCCCTTCGTCAGCGAAGCCCTGATCGCCGGCATCGGCGCACGGCGCGTCGGACTGGCGCGCCTCGGCGGCCTGCCATGAGCCCGGAGGAAGCCATGACGCTGGCCGGCGATCTGGCGATCATCCTCGTAATGGCGTCACCGCTGCTGATGGCCTTCTGGTTCGCGCCGCTGCTGACGGCCTGGGACGGCATCGGCGCCGGCAAGTCGTTGTTCTTCAGTTTCATCGCCAGTTGGCGCAACTGGCGCGCCTTCTGCATCTACGGCCTCGCGCTGGGCCTGGTCGGCGCGGCATTGCCGGGGCTGATCCTCATCATCGCCGGACTGATTTCGCCGGTGCTGGTCAACGTGCTGTCCATCGCGTTGCGCATGCTGCTGATTTTCGTGCTGGCGCCGACCATGGTCGCCAGTGTTTACCTGTCCTATCGCGACGTGTTCGAGGCACCGCCCGCTGCCAATGAATGAGGCTCGCCCCGGCCCACTCGGCCTCTTCGGCGGCACCTTCGATCCGCTCCACATCGCGCACCTGCGCCTTGCCCTCGAAGCACGCGAGTCGCTGGGCCTGTCCGGTGTGTGCTTCATCCCGGCCGGCAATCCCGCCTTGCGTGACGCCCCGGCCTGCCCCGCCGCCCATCGCCTGGCGATGGTGGAACGGGCCGTCGCCGGCCTCCCCGGCTTCAGCGTCGATGCCACGGAGGTGCTGGCCGCCGAAGGCAATTCGGCACCCGGCTACACGGTGGACACCTTGCAGCGCCAGCGCCGGCTGCACGGCGAAGAGCGTCCGCTGGTGTTGTTGATCGGCGCCGATGCCTTCGCTCGCCTCGAGTCCTGGCAGCGCTGGCGCGACCTCTTCGCGCTGGCCCACATTGCGGTCGCAACGCGGCCGGGACATGCGCTGAAATTTCCCGCGGGGACGCAGGCCGCCGGCGCGCACGGTGCGGCGCTCGACGTGGAGTTCAACGCCCGCCAGGGCAAGGCCGCCGATCTCGCCGCCGCGCCGGCCGGTCGCATCGTGCCCTTCGCCATCACCGCGCTGGAAATTTCGGCCACCGCAATCCGCGGCCGGCTGGCGGCGGGCCTCAGCGCCCGCTATCTGGTTCCCGACCCCGTTCTCGACTATATTGAATCCCATCAGCTCTACCGGACCCCGCATGGACATTAGAAAACTGCAAAAAATCGCTGTCGACGCCCTCGAAGACATCAAGGCCAAGGATATCGAGGTACTCAACACCAGCAAGCTGTCGGCGCTGTTCGATCGGGTCATCATTGCCACCGGCGATTCCAATCGCCACGTCAAGAGCCTGGCGCGCAATGTCTACGACAAGGTCCGGGACGCCGGCGGCCAGGTGATCGGCATCGAAGGCGAGGAATCCGGCGAGTGGGTGCTGGTCGACCTCGGCGACATCGTGGTGCATGTGATGCAACCCGTGGTGCGCTCCTATTACAACCTCGAAGAGCTGTGGAAAGTTGCGCCCAAGCGCGCCCGCAAGAAAGCCGACAGCGACGCCGACGGGGAATGAAGCTGATCGTCGCGGCGGTCTCGCAGCGGCCCCCGGCATGGGTGGTGGCCGGCTGGACCGAATACGCGAAGCGCATGCCGCGCGAACTGTCGCTGGAACTGCTCGAAATCAAGCCGGAACCGCGCACTTCGGGCAAAACCGCCGAAGCCATGATGGCCCTGGAAGCCACCCGCATCGATGCGCAACTGCCGGCCTCCTGCCGCCGCATCGCCCTCGACGAACGCGGCGAGGCGCCGACCACGCGGCAGTTGGCCGAGCGTCTGGCAAAATGGATGGCGAGCGGTGATGACGTCGCCTTCATCATCGGCGGCCCCGACGGGCTGGACCCCCGGATCAAGAACACGGCCCACGAAACCATGCGTCTTTCCAGCCTGACCCTGCCCCATGCGCTGGTCCGCGTGATCCTCGCCGAAGCGCTGTACCGGGCCACCAGCGTGATAAAAGGCCATCCCTATCACCGTGACTGAAGCTATGCTCACGGCTCCCAAAAGACGGTTGTAAAACCATGATCGATCCACGCATTTACCTTGCATCGAGAAGTCCTCGCCGGCGCGAGTTGCTGGCGCAGATCGGCGTCCGTTTCGACCTGTTGCTGTTTCGCCTGCCGCCGCGCGACGACGCCGAAGTGAGCGAAGACTGGTTGCCGGGGGAAACGCCGGAAGCCTACGTGCAGCGCGTGGCGCGCGCCAAGGCCGAATTCGGCGCCGACCTGATCACGCGGCGCGCCATCGTCGCGCGCCCGGTGCTGGCCGCCGACACGACACTCGACCTCGACGGCGAGATCATCGGCAAGCCGCGCGACGAAACCGATGCCATCGCCATCCTGACGCGGCTTTCCGGTCGCAGCCATCGGGTGCTGACCGCCATCGCCATGGCGCGCGGCGACCGCATCGAGCATCGTTTGTCGGTCAGCATGGTGCGCTTCCGCCCGGTCGGCGCCGACGAAATCCGCCGCTACGTGCAGAGCGGCGAGCCAATGGACAAGGCCGGCGCCTATGGCATCCAGGGTCGTGCCGCGCTGTTCATCGAGGAAATCCACGGTTCGCATTCCGGCATCGTCGGCCTGCCGCTGTGCGAAACCGCGCTATTGCTGCGAGAATTCGGCTACCCGCTATGACTGAACAGTTCCTGATCAACTTCACGCCGCAGGAGACGCGGGTCGCGCTGATGCAGCAAGGCGTGGTGCAGGAACTTCACATCGAGCGCACCAACGGCCGCGGCATCGTCGGCAACGTCTATCTCGGCCGCGTGGTGCGGGTGCTGCCCGGCATGCAGTCGGCCTTCATCGAGATCGGCCTCGAGCGCACCGCCTTCCTGCACGTGGCCGACATCTGGAGCGAACGTCCCGCCGGCAACGGCGGCCACGAGACGCGTCCGATCGAACGCATCCTGAGCGAGGGCCAATCGCTGATGGTGCAGGTGCAGAAGGACCCGATCGGCACCAAGGGTGCGCGCCTGACCACCCAGATTTCGATTGCCGGACGCCTGCTGGTGCACCTGCCGCAGGACAGCCACATCGGCGTTTCGCAGCGCATCGGCGAGGAAGCCGAGCGCGAGAAACTGCGCGCGCGCGTCCAGGCCCTGCTGCCGGCCGACCAGCCCGGCGGCTACATCCTGCGCACCGTCGCGGCGGACGCCGGCGACGACGAACTGGCGGCCGACATCGCCTACCTGCGCCGTATCTGGCAGGAGATCAAGAGCCGCAGCATCGGCGCCCTGCCGCCCATGCTGCTGCATCACGACCTGACGCTGGCGCAGCGCGTGCTGCGCGACCTGGTGAGCACCGAAACCACCGGCGTCATCATCGACTCGCGCGAAAACTTCCAGAAGCTGCAAAGCTTCGCCCAGGAATATGTGCCGCAAGTCGGCAGCCGCCTCGTGCATTACACCGGCGAGCGGCCGCTGTTCGACCTGCACGGCGTCGAGGACGAGATCCAGAAGGCGCTGGCGCGTCGCGTCGACCTCAAGTCGGGCGGCTACCTGATTTTCGACCAGACCGAGGCGATGACCACGGTCGACGTCAATACCGGCGGCTATGTCGGCTCGCGCAACTTTGACGACACCATCTTCAAGACCAATCTGGAGGCGGCGCAGACCATCGCCCGTCAACTCAGGCTGCGCAATCTCGGCGGCATCATCATCGCCGACTTCATCGACATGGAAGATGAAGAGCACAAGGCCGCCGTGCTGGCCGAGTTCAACAAGGCCCTGGCCAAGGACCATACGCGCATCACGGTGTCCGGCTTCACCCAGCTCGGCTTGGTCGAGATGACCCGCAAGCGCACCCGCGAAAGCCTCGCGCACGTGCTGTGCGAGCCCTGCCCCACCTGCGGCGGGCGCGGCGAGGTGAAGACGGCAAAGACGGTGAGCTACGAGGTGCTGCGCGAACTGCTGCGCGAAGCGCGCCAGTTCACCGCCCGCGAAATGCGGGTGCTGGCATCGCCGAGCGTGATCGACCTGTTTCTCGAAGAGGAATCGCAGGCGCTGGCCATGCTGTCCGAGTTCATCGGCCTGCCGATTTCCCTGCACGCCGAAAGCGGCTACACGCAGGAGCAGTTCGACATCGTTTTGATGTAGGGCTAAAATCCGCTTCCGACGCGGGTGTCGTATAACGGCATTACCTCAGCTTCCCAAGCTGATGAAGAGGGTTCGACTCCCTTCACCCGCTCCAGCGATCAACCGCACACCGGTCAGTCCCGCTTGATATGCGGATACTGGGTGACCGTCAGGTAGCGCGCCACTTCAGCAACATCTTCGCTTCCCCATCCGAGCCTGCCGACTTCCTGCCAGCGGCTTACCTCCGCCAGCAGGCTTGCCCGGTCGATTGCGAGCTTCTTGTCGCGCCAATGAACCTCGACGTCATGGCAGGCGATGCAATGGGTCGAATACAGCAATTCGCCCCTTGATGCGGCGCTCTCGGGCGGTGCTTCGGCATGCACGACCAGCCCGGACAAGGCAAACAAGGCGGCCAGTACCAGTTTCCGATGCATGTTCTTCCCTTTCCGAGTCGCCATTCCGTACCGAAGCTATCTCCTGCCGTCCTGGCCACGCTCGTCCGCCTTGTCGTGAGCTTTCTCCCGACCGGCATCCTTGCCGTGCTCCTGTTCCGGTCGCGCCGCCTTGCCTGGCGCCGCCGCATCCTCGTTATGCGGCCGGGACTCGGGCTGCTGATGCGGTACCGGGTCTTGCTTACCCGGCTTGCCCTGTTGTTTCGCTGGCGTGATTCGCTGTTGGGGAGGACTTTGGGCAGGAACTGGTTTTTCCACGGTGCCCGCCGGCGGTGGCATGTTTGAACGCGGGACGGTCTGCGGCCCGGGAGTTCTATCCCGCGGCACGTTCGGCGCCGCCTGGCGGGAAGGCACGGGTGCCGGTCTTGCCTGCGCAGGTTGTTCCCGTTGCGCCTCGTGCTGTTGCCGCACCACCGGATCGCGCGGCTGGTAGCGGTAGTTCCGGTCATGCAGCCCCGTCTGCTGCTCGACTCCGGGATAACGGTCACCGGAATATTTACGCTGGTAGGCCGGCAACGGTGCCGGAACCGGAGCCTTGCTGCGGTCCCAGCGGTCCCATCCGCTGCGCCGCTGCGCCCATTCGCTGCCCCAGTGATCGTTCCAGCGCGGCGGCGCACTAGGCCTCCAGCCACGGAAATGAGCAGGGGGCTGACGATAGTAGCGCACCGGAACCCGCAGCACATAGGCCGGCACTCCGTAGGGTTGCACCATGCGCCATGGTCCGTTGTACCAGGAACTCGCATACCAGTTGTCGTCCTGATAGACCCAGTACATGCCGTCGTAGAAGAAAAAGTTTGAATCGAGCCGCGGCGCGTAATAGACGGGGTAGCCGGGAACCGGAACGAGCTCCGGATACATGGGCAGGTTGACCGCGATGCTCATGTTGGGAAGTCCGATGCTGACGTTTACCTGCGCGACGGCCGGAGGCACCGCGAACAACAGCATCCAAAGCACGTTCAGTTCATTGCGCATTGCCTGTCTCCCGGCTTTGTGCGGATTTCCGGAGCCGCATGCCTGCGCCCGGAATGCCGCAGAATTCAATCCATCGTCAGGGCAGACTATCCGGGCACAGGTTGGTGGTCTGTGCGACATCGAACATAGGGTAGTGGCAGTTTGCGGCGGCATTAACCGGCCGGGACGGCGGGCGGCATAATGCCGGCCATGCCCGACACCCTGCCGCCCCTGATCAAGTCACTCCTCGATCCCAAGCTCTATCCGCATCCGGCCGGGCGTATCGATCTGGTCGAGACCCATGCCTCATGGCTGCTGCTGGCTGGCACCTTCGCCTACAAGATCAAGAAGCCGATCACCCTGCCCTTCCTCGACTACGGCACGCTGGCGCGGCGCGAAGCCTTCTGCCGCGCCGAACTGGTGCTCAACCATCGCCTCGCCCCGGAGCTGTACCTCGACGTGGTGCCGATCGGCGGCACGCCGGAGCAACCGCGGCTCGGCACGCTGCCGGCGATCGAGTGGGCGGTGCGGATGCGGCGCTTCGACGAAAGCGGCCGGCTCGACCACCGCGCCGCGCGCGACGAGTTGCCGCCGGCATATCTGGCCCAACTCGCCGGGACGCTCTGCGCCTTTCACGCCGCCGCCGCCGTGGCCGCACCGACGACGCGCTTCGGCGCACCGGAGCAGGTGCTGGCGGCGGCGCTGGAGAACTTCGTCGAGCTGCGCCAGCTCCTGCCGCCCGCCGAACAGCCGCGGGTCGAGCAACTCGCGCGCTGGACCGACGACGAGTTCGCACGGCGTGCCGCCGGCTTCGCCGCGCGCAAGGAAGGTGGCTTCATCCGCGAGGGCCACGGCGACCTGCACCTGGGCAACCTGGTCCTGATCGACGGCCGCGTGACCCCCTTCGATTGCATCGAGTTCAACGAGGATTTCCGCTGGAACGACCCGGCCAGCGAAATCGCCTTTGTCTGGATCGACCTGTTCGACCACGGCCGGCCGGGGCTGGCGGCATGGTTCCTCAACGCCTGGCTGGAAGCGGGTGGCGATTTCGCGGCGCTCGCCGTGCTGCGCTTCTACGCCGTGTATCGTGCCGTGGTGCGCGCCAAGATCGCCGCCCTGCGCGCCCGCCAGGAGGATGCCGACGCGGCTCGCGACGAGCTGGCGGCGGCCTGCGGCTACCTGCGCCTGGCCTGGAAAATCGCCGTACCACCAGCGCCGACTTTGGTCATCACCTGCGGGCTATCCGGTTCGGGCAAGACCACCGCCAGTTCAGCGCGCCTGCTCGACCCGACCCAGGCGGCAGCCGGCAGTGTCATACGCCTGCGCTCGGACGTGGAGCGCAAACGATTGTTCGGGCTCGCGGCACAGGACAGCAGCCACTCGCCGGTCGACAACGGGATCTACACCGCGGCGGCGACAACCCGCACCTACGCCCGACTCCTGGCGCTGAGTCGCAAGCTGCTAGCCGCGGGCTGGCCGGTGCTGGTCGACGCCGCATTCCTCAAGCGCGACGAACGCGCCGCATTTCGCGCGCTGGCGGACGAAATGCATGTCGGCTTCGGCATCCTTGCCACCGCGGCGCCGGTCGAGGAACTGCGGCGGCGGATTCAAGCGCGCAGCGGCGACGCGTCAGAGGCCACCGTCGCCGTGCTTGAAAGGCAACTGGCATGGTTCGAGGCGCTGAATGACGCCGAGCGACAGCTCGCGATCGGCCCTCGCGCAACGGCGGACCCGACCACCGGCGCCGCCATCGTAGTGTCATCACGGCTTGAATCGGGAAGCGGTTCGGGCTAGTCTTGCGCCCTGAGCCATTGTTGGCGGAGAACCCATGAAGGCAAGACCCGGAATCCATGCCCTGATCGCAGCACTGCTGGTGAGCTTTGCCGGCATCGGCGAGGCCGCCAAGGGCGGCAGTCGCTCATCATCGGCGTCGACCTCCAAGTCCGGCACGGGGTCGTCGGCAAGCAAGAAGACCGACAAGGACGAAGCCGCCAGCGACTCGGGCAAGGGCGTCAGCGTCAAGGTTTCGTCGGGCGGCAGTTCCTCTTCCAGCGGCGGTGCCGCAGCGGCAACGACGGGCGCCGCGGTTGGCGTGGCCGCCGGAACCGCGGCCGAGGCCAAAATGTCGCCCGAGGAAGAAGACGAATTGCAGGCCGCCAAGCAAGACCGGCAGATCGAGCGGAGCAAGATCGCCGACGAGAAGCGCAAGGCGGAGCAACTGCGCAAGAGCGCCGAAATCGAAAAGCTGGCCCAGCAGGCCGACGAGGAGCGGCAGGCCGACGCCGCCCGCGTCGCCCTCGAAAAGAAGAAGCGCGATGAACAACGTCGCCTGCAGGTTCAGAACGAGCAGCGCTGCAAGCTCAAGCCGGTCATGACCGACGCCGAGATCGCCAAGTGCCGGTGAGCCGCGCACAACCGCGATAAGCCGGGGACAGGCGAAAAAAACGGGCGCCCTGTTGGGCGCCCGTTGCACTTGCCGCGATGCCCTTGCGGGCAAATCCTTACTGGCTCAGGTAGTCGGTCACCGCCACCCAGCGGCCGTTCTGGATCTGGCCGACCTTGGACTTTTCGTTACCCAGGTGCTGCTTGGGCGTGAACTTGTACTCGGGGCTGCCGAACATGTCGCGCGAGAAAGTGGTGCTTTCCAGGGTCTTGATGAAGTTGTCGGTGGTCAGGTTGGCGCCGGTCTTCTTCGCCGTCTGCACGAACATGTCCATTGCGACATAGCCGTAGGCCGAGAACAGGCCGGGCTCCTCATTGAACTTGCCCTTGTAGGCGGCGAACCAGTCGCGCACGTTCTTCGACGAATCGTCGGCGTAGGGCACCGCGACCTGGTGCATCGCATAGAGGCCGTCCATCGCCTTGCCGCCAAGTTTGTGGATCAGGTCGGTATAGGCCGCCGAGGAGCCGATGAAGTTCGGGTTCCAGCCCATCTTGCGCGCCGTGCCGATGGTGCCGATGGTCTCGCGGATGATGGTGCCGAGCACCACGGTGTCGCAGTCCGCCGCCTTCATCTTCGACACTTGCGCCGAAAAATCGGTGGCGCCGCGCTTGAACGAGGTCTTCTCGGCGAAACTCATGTTGATGTCCTTGAGGCCGTCCTCCGCCCCCTTCAGCACTTCGGTGCCGAAGTCGTCGTCCTGATAGATGACGCAGAACTTCTTGGCGCCGCGCTCCTTTGCCATCCATTTCATGCTCATGCGAATCTGGGTGTAATAGGGAGCGGCGAAGGAGAACTTCAGCTTGTGCAGCGGCTCGTACATTTCACGCGCCGCCGTCAGCGGAAACAGGTTCATCACGCCCTTGTCGAACAGGGTCGGGAAGGTGGCCAGATTGACCGCCGTACCGATGGTGCCGACCATGGCGAAGAGCTTGTCCTGCTGCACCATCTTCTGCGCCGCGAGCAGGCCCTTCTTGGGATCATAGCCACTGTCCTCGGCGATGAACTTGAGCTTGCGGCCGTTGATGCCGCCCTGGTCGTTGACTTCATCGACCCGCATCTGCATGCCGTAGCGCAGCGCCTTGCCGAAGCCGGCCAGCGGGCCCGACAGATCCTGGATGGTGCCGATCACGATTTCGTTCTTGCTGACGCCCATCTGCTCCGCGGCGATCGCCGTACCGCCAGCGCCGACTCCCGCGCTTGCCAACAGGGCCACTGCCAGTTTGCTGTATGCCTTCATTGCTCTCTCTCCTGTGTTTTGCCGGTTAAAACGAATACCGTCACCAGTCTAGTCGCGATACATCGACTCGATCAGTTCGGCATATTTCTGGCTGACTAGCTTACGCTTCAATTTCATGGTCGGGGTCAACTCCTCATCCTCGGCGCCGAGCTTCCTTTCGATCAGGCGGAATTTCTTGACCTGCTCGACGCGGGCGAACTGCTGGTTGACCCGCTCGATCTCGCTGCCGATCAGCTTCTGCACCTCCACCGAACGCGTCAGGCTGACGTAGTTGGAGAAGGGAACATCATTGTCCTGGGCGAATTTCTCGACGTTCTCCTGGTCGATCATGATCAGGCAGACCAGGTAGGGCCGCTTGTCGCCGATCACCACGGCGTCGGTGCCATAGGGCGAGACCGTGATCTGGTTTTCCAGTTCGGAGGGCGTGATGTTCTTGCCGCCGGCGGTGATGATGATGTCCTTGAGGCGGTCGGAGATGCGGTAGAAACCCTCGTCATCGACGGTGCCGTCGTCACCGGTATGCAGCCAGCCGTCGGCGTCGATGGTCTCGGCGGTCTTTTCCGGCTGGTTGAGATAGCCCATGAACACATTCGGGCCACGCACCTGGATCTCGCCCTCGGCCGACAACCTGACTTCATTCAGCTTCCCCGGCACGCCGATCGACCCGGGCTTGATGCGCTCGATCGGCATCGCCGTCGAGCCGCCCCCGGTTTCCGTCATGCCCCACACTTCGAGCATCGGTACGCCCAGCGCCATGTACCAGCGCACCAGGTCGGGCGAAATCGGCGCCGCACCGGTGATCAGCATGCGGCTGCGATGGATCCCGATCAGCTTCCTGACATTGTTCAGCACCAGTGCGCGGGCCAGCCAGTGTGCAAAGTTCAGGCCGCCGCTTATCGGCTGCCGCGCTTCATAACGCCGCACTTTCTCCAGGCCGATGCCGATGGCCAGGTTGTAGGCCCAGCGCTCGAAGGCATTCGATTCCTTGAGCGCGATGCTGACGCCCGAGTAGAACTTTTCCCAGACCCGCGGCACGGCAACAAATACCGTGGGTGCGATCTCGCGCACGTTCTCGGGAATGGTTTCCGGGTTTTCAACGAAGTTCAGCTTGGTGCCGGTATAGATCGAGTAATAGGCGCCGCCGGTGCGCTCGGCGACGTGGCACAGCGGCAGGAAACTCATGCGCTCGTCGTTTTCGTTTTGCGCAATCACCATGTTGAAGCTGCGGATGGTTTGCAGGATGTTGCGATGCGAAAGCATGGCGCCCTTGGGCTTGCCGGTGGTGCCGGAGGTATAGATCAGGATCGCCAGTTCCTCGGGCCGGCGCGACACCACGCGCGCACGCCACTCGGTATCCGCCTCGACGGCACCGAGGCGGGCCAGGCGGGTTCGCCCCAGTTCGCGCAGCGCCGCGAAACTGATCACCTGTTCGTCATGCAAGTCGCGCAGGCCGTCCATGTCCCAGACCACGATCTTGCGCAGCGCGGGCAGCCGTTCGCGTACCTCGAGGGCCTTGTCGAGCTGCTCGTCGTCCTCGGCGAAGAGGATCACCGAATTCGAATCCTGCGTCAGGTATTCGACCTGGCTTGCCGCATCGGTCGGATAGATGCCGGAACTGATGCCGCCGCAGGAGAGCACGGCAAGGTCCGAGAACAGCCATTCCTGCCGCGTATTGCCAAGTATCGAGGTGGTTTCGCCCACCGCAAAGCCGAGTTCGAGCAGACCCATGCCGGCTTCGCGCACGATCTCGCCGACTTCCCGCCACGACAGGCTTTGCCACAGGCCATATTTCTTCTGGCGAAACAGCGTCATCTCGCCGCGCATTGCCACGGCGTTCCAGAACATCTCCGGCAGGTTGTCGCCGGGGACGACCACATTGTGCTCGGCCCAGTAGCGCTTGCCGTCAAGCTGCCACATCGGTCATCTCCATGTCTTCTTCTTCTTCCATCGCCGCCCTTCGCGCGCACCGGCATCCTTGACGCCGAGGTAGAACTCCTTGATGTCGTCCTTCTCGCGCAACGCGGCGCAGGTGTCGTGCATGACGATGCGGCCGATTTCCAGCACGTAGCCGTAGTCGGCATACTGCAACGCGATGTGGGCATTCTGCTCGACCACCAGCAGCGTCACGCCGCGCTCGCGGTTGATGCGGACGATGATCTCGAAGATTTCCCGGGTCAGCTTGGGCGACAGGCCCAGACTGGGTTCGTCGAGCAGCATCATGGCGGGATTTGCCAGCAGGGCGCGGCTGATCGCCAGCATCTGCTGCTGGCCGCCGGAGAGCAATCCGGCGGGTTGGCCGTGGCGCTCCTTGAGGATGGGGAAGTAGGTAAAGACATCCTCGATGTCCTTCGCCACCTGGTCCCGGTCGGAAGCGGGCCGCGTGTAGGCGCCCATCAGCAGGTTCTCGCGCACCGTGAGCAGCGGGAAGATCTCGCGGCCTTCCGGGACATGCACCAGCCCCTGTCGCACGATCCACGCCGGATCGCGGCCTTCGAGCTTGTCGTGGCGGAAAAGGATGCTTCCCTTCTGCGGATCGAGGATGCCGGAAATGGTTTTCAGGATCGTCGTCTTGCCGGCGCCGTTGGAACCGAGCACGGTCACGATGGAACCGGGGGCCACGGCCAGCGAAACGCCGCGAATGGCCTTTACCGCGCCGTAGGCGGCCTCGACGTTGTTCAATCGCAGGATCGGAGCGGCCTCAGTCATTCCTCGACTCCGCCAAGGTAGGCCTCGATCACTCCGGGGTGCGACTGCACTTCCCGCGGTGTGCCGAGTGTCAGCACTTCGCCCAGGTTGAGCGCCAGCACGCGGTCGGAAACGCGCGAGACCAGGCCCATGTCGTGCTCGACCATGATCACGGTGATGCCGAGGTCGGCCTTGATGTCCTCGATCCAGAAGCCCATGTCCTCGGTCTCTTCGGTGTTGAGGCCGGAGGAGGGTTCGTCCAGC
>JAIOPW010000234.1 GCA_021413665.1 Rhodocyclales bacterium
GGACGACGATCTGCCGACTCGACTCAAGACCGAGCCGGCGCAGAGCGGGCCGGCCAAGGGCCTGGTCAGCGGCATCGACAAGATGGTGCCGGAGTACTACGAACTGCGCGGCTGGAACAAGGGCGGCGAGCCGAAGAAGGAAACCCTGGCGCGCCTGGGGCTCTGACAGCAGCATCCAACAACGCCAGGGTGGCCGCAGGGCTGCCTTGGCGTTCTTTCTTTTGAGGACTCCGTCATGAAACACGTCATCATCGGTAACGGCCCGGCCGGAGTAGTTGCCGCAGAGGCATTGCGCCGTTACGACCCCCAGGCCGACGTCACACTTATCGGCGAAGAGCCCGAGGCGCCTTATTCGCGCATGGCGATCCCGTATTTCCTGAACGGCAGTATTCCCGATCAGGGCACGCACTTGCGCAAGGCCGGCGATCACTACGAACGCCACGCCATCTATCTGCGCCAGGGACGCGTGGTCCGGGTCGAGCCGGAAAGCCAGACCGTGGTGTTCGAGGACGACAGCGAACTCGGCTACGACCGCCTGCTGGTTGCCAGCGGCTGCTACCCGGTGCGTCCGCCCCTGCCGGGCATCGACCTGCCCGGCGTGCATACCTGCTGGACGCTGGCCGATGCGCGCGCCATCGCGGCGCGTGCCGCGCCCGGCAGTCGCGTGCTGCAGATCGGCGCCGGCTTCATCGGCTGCATCATCATGGAAGCCCTGTGCGCCCGCGGCGTCAAGCTGACCGTGGTCGAAATGGGCGACCGCATGGTACCGCGCATGATGACGCCCAAGGCTGGCACCATGATCCGCAAGTGGGTCGAAGGCAAGGGCGTGGCGGTGCATGTGAATGCCGGCGTGACCCAGATCGTCGCCAAGGGTGAGGCTCTGGTGGCGACTCTCTCCGACGGCGCCACCGTCGAGGCCGACGTGGTCATCTGCGCCGCCGGGGTCAGGCCCAATGTCGCCTTCCTTGCCGGCTGCGGCGTGGCGGTCGGGCACGGCGTGCATGTTGACGAGCGCATGGCGACCGACGTGAAGAACATCTATGCCGCGGGCGACGTCACCGAGGCCTCCGGCTTCCACACCGGCGAGCGCGAACTCAATGCCATCCAGCCCGCCGCGGCCGACCAGGCGCGCGTCGCCGCCATCAACATGACCGGTGGCGAAGCCCGTTTCCATGGTGCGCTGGCGATCAACGTGCTGGACACGCTGGGCATGATCTCGACCTCCTTTGGCCAGTGGTGGGGAGTGGAGGGCGGGGAGAGCGTGGAACGGATCGACGAGGAGGCCTTCCGCTACCTGTCCCTGCAATTCAAGGACGACGTGCTGGTGGGTGCCACCAGCATCGGCCGTACCGACCACGTCGGCGCCTTGCGCGGTCTGGTCCAGGGTCGCTTGCGCCTGGGCGCGTGGAAGGACAGACTGTTGCAGGATCCGACCCAGTTCATGGCCGCCTATGTTTCGCAGACGCAGAAGGTCTCCTGAACTGGCTAAACCGGGTCGGCGGGAGTCGGGAGAAGGCAAATGAAACACCTCATCATCGGCGCCGGAGCGGCCGGCGTCACCGCGGCCGAGACGCTGCGCAAGCTGGATGCCGCGGCTGAAATCACCATGCTCGACGGCGAGGGCGAGGGGCCCTATGCGCGCATGACGATTCCCTACATGCTGTCGGACAAGATCGGCGAGGATGGAACTCATCTGCGGCGCGACCCGGACCACTTCAGCAGTCTGCGTATCGACGTCGTCAAGGCGCGCGCCACGGCGGTGGATACGGCGGCCCGCAGCGTGCGGCTGGCCGACGGTCGTACCCTCGGCTATGACCGCCTGCTGATCGCGACCGGATCGGTGCCGAGCAAGGAGAGCATCGAAGGCATCGACCTGCCCGGAGTGCACACTTGCTGGACGCTCGCCGATGCGCGCGCCATCGTGGCCGAGGTGCGCCCCGGCGCCCGCGTGGTGCAGATGGGCGCCGGCTTCGTCGGCTGCATCATCATCCAGGGGCTGGTGTCACGCGGCGCGAACCTGACCATCCTGGTGCGTAGCGGCCGCATGGTGTCGCGCATGATGCCGCCCAAGGCCAGCGAAATGATCGCCAGTTGGTGCGAGGCGCGCGGCGTGCGGGTGATGGGCAAGACCCAGGCGGCACGCATCGATCGCGACGGCGATGCGCTCAAGGTGACGCTGACCACCGGAGAAGTCCTTCCCGCCGACGTCTATCTGAGTGTCGTCGGCGTCAAGCCGGGCCTGGATTTTCTTACCGGCAGCGGCATCGCCATCGAAACCGGCGTCGTGGTGGACGAACACCTGCGTACCAACATAGCGGGCGTCTATGCGGTCGGCGACGTCGCCGAGTCGCCCGACGTCATCTACGGAAAAAGGCAGATCAATGCCATCCAGCCAAATGCCGTGGAACAGGCGCGCATTGCCGCGATGAACATGGCCGGCGGCGACACCGAGTTCCTCGGCAGCCTGGCGATCAACGTGCTCGACACGCTGGGCCTCGTCTCCTGTTCCTTCGGGCAATGGCAGGGGGCGGAAGGGGGCGAGGGCGTCGAGCACGTCGATCCGGCCCATCACCAGTACCTTTCGCTGCAGTTTGCCGGCGATCACCTGATAGGTGCCACGACGGTCGGTTTCACCGAGCATGTCGGCGTTCTGCGCGGCCTGATCCAAGGCAAGGTGAAACTCGGTGCGTGGCGCGAGCGCCTGCTGGCCGATCCGGCGCAGTTCATGCAGGCCTATCTGGCCACCGCCGACAAACTCGCATGAGGGTTACCTTCAAGCTTTTCGCGACCTTGCAGGACTACCTTCCGCACGAGGCCAGGAAAACCAACGCACTGAGCCTTGAAATCACGGAAACCAGCACGGTGGCGGGAATCATCGAGGATTTCAACCTGCCCGAGAACCTGGTCAAGCTCGTACTGATCGACGGTCACTTCGTGCCGCCCGAGGAAAGGGCCGGACGCCGCTTGCGGGAAGGGGAAACCCTGGCCATCTGGCCGCCCGTGGCCGGTGGATGAAGTTTCCACTGG
>JAIOPW010000235.1 GCA_021413665.1 Rhodocyclales bacterium
ATGCCAACGGTGGCGACGACTATCTGGACGAAGCAACGGGAGTGCCCAAGGACCTCAATGCCAACCTGATGGCCACCAGCGTCGTCTCCGGCGGCACGGTCACCCTCAATATCAACCCGCTGACCACCATCGCGGCACAAAAGGCCGGCCTTGCCGCCGATGGCAGCGGCGGCCTTGCCGACGCCACGGCGGTGGCCAACGCCAACGCTGCCGTCGCCGATGCTTTTGGCCTGGCGGACCTGACCGGGACCACTGTCGTTCCCACCAATGGCGGCTTCAACTCGGCAGACGGCCTGAGCGAAGGCGAAAAATACGGCGTCATCCTCGCCGCCCTGTCCGGCGCCGATTTCGCCAACAGCGGAAGCAGCCAGGACGTTATCAATGCCCTCGTCGCCGCCCTCGACGCAAGCGGCGCCGGCGGCACCCTTTCTGCCGCCGGGCAGTCTGCGCTCATCGCTGGCGCCACCGCAGGCGATAACGACTTCATCGCCGAGGTAATCAACATCGTCAGGGGGGCCGCCGCCGTCCCGCCGGCGCCGACTTTCAACGCCGTCGCCGGCGACAACATCATCAACGCCGCCGAAGTCGGCAGCGTCATTACCGGCACCAACGAAACCGGCGCGACGGTCGCCTTGAGCATTGGCGGCAACACCCGTGCCGCGACTGTCGACGGCACCACCTGGAATTACACCCTCACCGGCGACGACCTTGCCGCCATGGGCCAGGGCGCCGAAATCCTCGGCGCCACCCAGACCGATATCGTCGGCAACACCAGCGGCGCCGGTACCCGCGCCATCACTGTCGACACCATCGCACCGGTTTTCTCCACGGCCACCGTCAGTGGCAGAACCCTGGTGCTGACCTACAACGAAGCGCTCGATGCGGCCAGCATGCCGCTGCCCAGTGCCTTCAGGGTCGGCGGCGTGGCGCAAGGCGCACCGGTCGCCGGCGTGGTCGATTCGGCCGCGAAAACCGTCACGCTGACACTGGCGGCGCCCGTCGCATTCGGCCAGACCGGCATCACCGTGAGCTACACCGACCCGACCGGCGGCAACGACCTCGCCGCGATCCAGGACGTGGCCGGCAACGACGCCGCCACCCTGACCAACCTGGCTGTCACCAACAACACGCCCGATGCCCCGCTTTACAAGAGCGCCACGGTCGCCGGCAACACCTTGGTCATGACCTACGAGGGCGACCTGGATACGGCCAACCTTCCGCCGCTCGATGCCTTTACCATCAAGGTCAATGGCGCGGCGCAGGACGTCCCGACAGCCGTGGCGGTGGATGCCGTCGCCAAGACCGTCACGCTGACGCTGGCGGTGCCAGTCATCCACGGCCAGACAGTGACCGTGGGTTACACCGACCCGACCACCGGCAATGACATGTCCGCGATTCAGGACAGCTTCGGCAACGACGCCATCACCGTAAGCAACCGGCTGGTGGTCAATCAGACCCCGGACGTGGCCGCGCCGCTGTTCGCCAGCGCCGCCGTCAGCGGGAATGGCCAATACCTGACACTGACCTGCGATGAAGCGCTCGATGCCGCCCACATGCCGCTGGCCAGTGCCTTCACCGTCACGGTCGATGGTGCAGACCAAACACCGACCACGGTGGCGGTCAATGCCATTGCCGGGACCGTCACGCTGACGCTGGCGACGGCAGTGACCTACGGCCAGGCAGTCACCGTGAGCTACACCGATCCCACCGCCGGCAACGACATCACGGCGGTTCAGGACACGGCCGGCAACGACGCCGCCACCATGACCGACCTGGCGGTGACCAACAACGCCGCCGATGCGCCATTTCTCAAAGGCGCCACGGTCCAGGGCAACACGCTGGTGCTGACCTACAACGAAGCGCTGGATGCAGGCAACATTCCGCCGCCCGGCGCTTTCACCGTCAAGGTGGGTGGTGCTGACCCGGTTGCCCCGACCAACGTCGTGGTGGATTCCGCCGCCAGGACCGTCACCCTGACGCTGGCCGAGGCGGTGACCAGCGGTCAGACCGTGAAAGTGAGCTACGCCGATCCCACCATCGACAACGACACCAATGCCATTCAGGACGTCGCCGGCAACGATGCCGACACCCTGGAAAACCAATCGGTGACCAATGACACGCCCCCCGTGTTTTCCAGCGCTACCGTCAGCGGCAACACGCTGGTGCTGAGCTACAGCGATGCGCTCGACGCGGCCCACATGCCGCCGGCCAATGCCTTCACCGTCAAGGTCAACGGCACGGCGCAAGCGGTACCGAGCGCGGTGGCGGTGGATGCCGCCGCCAGGACCGTTACGCTGACGCTGGCGACGGCGGTCACCAACGGCCAGGCGGTGACGGTCAGCTATGCCGATCCTACAGCCGGGAATGACGCTGCGGCGATCCAGAACGCGCTCGGCAGCGATGCACTCGGCCTCAGCGACCAGACGGTGACCAACCGCACGCCCCCGCTGCTCACCGGCGCCACCGTCAGCGGCGACACCCTGGTACTGACCTAT
>JAIOPW010000236.1 GCA_021413665.1 Rhodocyclales bacterium
CGGTCGGAAACGCGCGAGACCAGGCCCATGTCGTGCTCGACCATGATCACGGTGATGCCGAGGTCGGCCTTGATGTCCTCGATCCAGAAGCCCATGTCCTCGGTCTCTTCGGTGTTGAGGCCGGAGGAGGGTTCGTCCAGCAGCAGCAGGCGCGGCCGCATCGACAGGGCCCGCGCCAGCTCGACCACCTTGCGCACGCCGTAGGGCAGGCCGGCGACCATGCTGTCGCGATAGTGCTGGAGGTCGAGGAACTCGATCACTTCCTCCACCTGGCGCCGGAACTCCAGTTCGGCGCGCCGCACCGAGCCGGTGAACAGCATGTCCTGGAACCAGCCCGTATGGCGGTGGCAGTGCCGGCCGACCAGCAGGTTCTGCAACACGGTGGCGTGCTCGAACAGTTCGATGTTCTGGAAGGTGCGGGCAATGCCGTGGCGGGCGACGACGTGCGGCGGCATGCGCGAGATCACCTCGCCCTCAAAGCGCACCTCGCCCGAGGTCGGACGATAGAGGGCAGAGATCAGGTTGAAGATCGTGGTCTTGCCGGCGCCGTTGGGGCCGATCATCGAGAAAACCTCGTTCGGCCAGACCTCGAAGGACACGTTGTTAACGGCCATCAGGCCGCCGAAGCGCACCGACAGGTTGACGGCTTCGAGCATCGGCGTCGTCATCTCACCCTCTCGGACTTCATATAGCTCTTCTGCCGCTTGAACATGCCCTTGCGGTAGAAGGGGAAGATTTCGAGGAAGGTGCGGAACTTCAACCAGCGCCCGTAGAGTCCCAGCGGCTCGAACAGCACGATACCGACCAGAATGAGGCCGAAAATCGTCGGCTGCAGTCCCGTTTGCTGGCCCAGCGCCGGCGGCAGCCAGTCCTTGCCGGTGACGATCAGTTGCTGCACCACGAACCAGAAAGCCGGGCCGAAAATCGCACCCTGGATCGAGCCGAGGCCGCCGATCACCACCATCATCAGCAACTCGATCGACTGCAGGAAACCGAACTGGTCGGGCGTGATGAAGCGGATCTTGTGCGCGTAGAGCGCGCCGGCAATGCCGGCCAGCGCCGCCGACAGGGCGAAGGCCACGGTCTTGTAGTGCGCCAGGTTGATGCCCATGCTCTGCGCCGA
>JAIOPW010000204.1 GCA_021413665.1 Rhodocyclales bacterium
CCGTAGGCGGTCCAGTTGCTGGTCACCTGGTCCTGGATTTCCTTCGAATACACGTTCTTGAAGGAGACGGGCGTGGGAACGTCGTTGATCGGGTCCCAATCGACCGGCCACAGGCAGTCGAACAACACCTTGGAGCCGATCGAATACTTGCGCTCGTGCGGCGTCGCGAACGGGTAGAGCGGGGTGCCCACGGTATTCTTGTAGATGTGGATGCCGTTGGCCGGATGGCAGCGCGTGCAGAAGGCGTGATAGACCTCGTCCCAGTTGTAGATGTCGGTCTTGTCGTCCACCACCATGACCATGTGGAACCAGGGGCCGAGCTTGCTGCCGAAGGCGAGGTGGGCGATCTGGCTGGCAACGCCGGCATAGGTCGGCTTGACGCCTACGATCATCATGTGGTGGGTGGACCGCGGATGCATGTACACGCCGGTGATCGGAATGCCCTGGCTCCTGAGCAGCTTTTCCAGCTCGAGGCCGAGCGAGAAGGAACGCAGCATCTGGCCCTCGTCCTGCGGCGTGCCCATGTTGGAAATGGTCATGGTCGCGTTGTTGCGATAAGTGATCGCATTGACGCGGAAAGTGACGCGGAAGTCGCGCGGGCTGGTGCGGTAGCCGGTGTATTCGCCGAAGGGGCCTTCCTCGACCTTGTAGTCGGGCAGGATCACGCCCTCGAGGATGATCTCGGCATCGGCGGGCACTTCCAGGTCGTTGGTTTCGCACTTGACCAGGCGGGCTGGTTCGCCCGAGAGCATGCCGACCAGTTCCGGTTCCGGAATCGGCGACGGCGCACAGGCGGCCATCGCGGCCAGCGGCGAGAGGCCGATGGCGGTGGCGAAGGGGCAGCCCTCGCCGCGCGGCAGGTAGTACTCGGTGAGCGCCTTGCCCAGGTCGGAGAAGGGGAACACCGCGCCGGACATGGTGCGGCCATCCCACATCATCTGCCGGTACATGCCCCAGTTCACGTCGCCGCGTACCGGGTGCTTGGTCACTACTGCGTGCCAGGTGCCGACATAGCGACCGCCGTCGCCGTCATGCACCAGCGGCACCGGCAGCTTGCACAGATCGACGTCGTCGCCGAGCAGGATGTTTTCCTTGCACGGTGCGTCCTTGCGGTCGATGGTCACCGGGGCGATCGGCTCGCTGTTGGTGCGCTTCAGGTATTCCTTGCCGATCTCCGGCAGGGTCGATGCGGGGTCCATGCCCAGGGAAATCGCCATGCGGCGATAGGTGGACAGCGGCGCGCCGAAATAGCTGAAGCCCGGATAGTCCTTGATGTTTTCCATGAAGGGCGCGGCCTGGCCCAGTTCGCAGACGCGGCGCACGATGGCGCCGGCCTCGTTGTCCCAATCGATCTGCTGCTTGATGCGCACGGCGTCGCCCGACTTGATGCAGGCCTCGACGAACTCGCGATTGCTTCTCGGTGCTGATATTTTTGACACGTCTGACTCCCGATTCGTTTAGCGTGAAATATCTCGTTCGGAGCGACTGGTGATAGTCGAGCGAAGCGAGCTGGTTGGTAGCCCCGCCCTGGGGCGGGGATGGGGGTGGGGGGCCTTCAATTCGCCTTTCGCGTGTTTCATCTTCCGTGAGTGGCGCTGGGTGCCATGAGCGTTAGGGGCTTCGCTTCAACTGATCTTCGACAAAATCTTGTCCCACTTGTCCTGGGCTTTGAGGATCATCTCGGCCACTTCGCGCACTGCGCCGTAGCCGCCGCGCGCCTTGGTGACGTAGGCGGCGTGCTGCTTGACGTCCTCAACGGCGTCGCCCACCGCGATCGGCAGGCCGACGCGCTTCATCATCGACAGGTCGACCAGGTCGTCGCCGACGTAGGCCACCTGAGCGTCGGTGATGTTCATTTCCTTGAGCATTTCCTCGTAGGGTTCGGTCTTCTTCTTGATGCCTTCGTGGAAGCGTTTGATCTTGAGTTCCTCGGCCCGGTGGCGCACCGCGCCGGATTTCTTCGAGGTGATGATCGCCACTTCGACGCCACTCATCATCATGACCACGACGCCCATGCCGTCCTTGATGTCGAAGTTGCGCGACTCGACGCCGTTGTCGTCGATCACGATGCGGCCGTCGGTCATGACGCCATCGACGTCGAGGATGACCAGCTTGATGTCTTTTGCCTGTTCCATGGTTTTCGCCCTCAGTCGATGCCGTATTCGGCCCAGCGGCCCTTGATCTTCGCCAGCATCTCTTCATCCATGCGCGCCTCGACCGGCTTCTGCTTCCATTCATACGGAATGCAGGCGTCCATGATGATGCGCGAGGTGATGAGTTTGTTGGAGTCCGGATCGAGTGCGGGGTCGAGTGGGGTCGAGCGACCGCGCTTCAGAATCTCCGTACCGCGCAGCGGATCGTAACGACAGGACAGCGCCCACATCACGCGCTGCAGGTCGTCGGCCATGATGTCCTCGTCGACCGTGATGACGCCCTTGATGCCATAGGAGCCGGTGTTGCTGCCCAGTACGGCGCTCGCCACCTGGTTCGGATGCCCCGGATACATCTGCTTGATCGATACCACGGCCCAGAAGCGGCCGGCCGATTCGGGCATGACGCAGACCGAACTGATGCCGGGAATCTTCATCTGCTCCAGCTCGGTCCACAGCGTCGCGGTGCGCGTGAACGCCAGCAGCATATGTACGTCGGTCACCGGGCGACCCTGGCCGGTGGCCCACAACACCGGGTTGTTGCGGTGCAGGATCTGCTTTACTTCCAGCACCGGCTTGTTGATGACCTTGTGCAACTCGTCCGTGTAGTAGCCGGTGTATTCTGCAAACGGTCCTTCGGGACGGAAGTTGTTGGGATCGATCTCGCCTTCGAGCACGATCTCGGCGCCGGCCGGCACCGGCAGGCCGGTCAAAGGCGCCATGAGGAACTCGGCAGGCTGGCCGCGCACCGTGCCGGTGATGTCGAAGTCGTTGGCACCCTTGTGCATCAGGGTGCCGGCCATGAAGATCAGCGGATCGCAGCCGATCACGGCCGCGGCCGGCATTTTCTTGCCCAACTTGGCGTACTTCTTCATGATGCGCTCGCCGCGCTTGCCGGGCAGGATTTGCACGCCGCAGGACTTGTCGTCGAGCATCTGCATGCGGTAGGTGCCGAGGTTGGTCTCGCCGGTCTCCGGGTCGCGCAGCACGAGAAAGACCATGGTGCCGATGTAGCGCCCGCCGTCGAGCGGAAAGAACTTCGGCACCGGGAACATGTTGAGGTCGACCTTGTCGCCGCTGATGATGTTCTCCAGCACCGGGCCGTCCTTGACTTCCCTGGCCTTGATCAGGCCCTCGGAGGTGATGGTCTTCTTCATCCAGGCCCGCGCCGAT
>JAIOPW010000226.1 GCA_021413665.1 Rhodocyclales bacterium
ATCACCGTACCGTCGGCGCCGACTATGGCGACTTCCAGCGGCATCTGGCCGAGGGCATGCGTCGCACAGGAGAGACAGGGGTCGAAGGCGCGGATGGCGATCTCGATGTGGTTGAGCAGGCCCTCCGTGACTTCGCGTCCGTTCAGGTATTTCTTCGCCACTTCGCGCACCGCGGTGTTCATCGCCTGGTTGTTGTGCGTGGTGGAGACGATCAGGTTGGCGCGGATCACCTGGTCGTTTTCATCGACGCGGTAGTGGTGGATCAGCGTGCCGCGCGGCGCTTCGATGACGCCGACGCCGCGTTCCTGGCGCTGGCCGGTCGCCATCAGGTCGCGGCCGCAAATGTCGTCGTCGTGCAGCAGATCCTTGATGGTTTCGGCGGCGTGCAGCATTTCGATCATGCGCGCCCAGTGGTAGCCCAGCGTGGCGCCGGTGACGCTGCCGCCGTCGAAGGCCATGAACTCTTCGCGCTCCCTGTCGGCCAGCGGCGTCGGGATGTTGTCGCACTGCGTGACGCGGGTCAGCGGGCCGACGCGGTAGGAGCCGTCGTCCGGGCCGAGCGACTTGAAGAAGGGGAACTTCATGTAGGACCAGGGCTTGACGTCTTCGGCGATGACCTCCCAGTAGCGACCGTAGTTGAAATGGTCGAACAGGGTCTTGCCGTCGGCATCGCGGGCGCGCAGGCCGCCGTGGTAGAGGTCCATCGCGCCGTCGGCCCGCACCAGGCACATGCCGGCCGAACGGAAGCGGCCGAAGGCGTTGTATTCGACCAGGTTCTGTTCGAAAAGCCGCCGGATCATGCCGACTGCATCGCGGCTCCAGGCCACCATCTGATAGGCGTCCTTGAGCAGTTCGGCGCGTTCTTCCGCAGTGAGCGACTTGTTCACGCCGCCAGGAACCGAGCCGGTGCCATGCACGCGCTTGCCGGCGGTCATGCGGATCACTTCCTGGCCGTATTTGCGCAGCAGCACGCCTTTCTTGGCGATTTCCGGATGCGCGGCGACGACGCCGACGATGTTGCGTTGGGCCATGTCCGAGCCGAAGCCGAACAGCAGGTCGGGCGAGGCGAGGTGGAAGAAGTGCAGGGCGTGCGATTGCAGGATCTGGCCGGCGTGCATCAGGCGGCGGATCTTTTCCGCGGTCGGCGTCAGTTGCTTGACGCCCAGCATCATGTCCAGCGCCTTGGAGGCGGCGAGGTGGTGCGAGACCGGGCAGATGCCGCACAGCCGTTGCACCATGACCGGCACTTCCCAGTAGGGACGGCCCTGGATGAACTTTTCAAAGCCGCGGAATTCGACGATGTGCAGGCGCACCTGATGCACCTTGTTGTCGTCGTCGAGCAGGATGGTGACCTTGCCGTGGCCCTCGACGCGGGATACCGGATCGATGGCGACGCGACGCAGTTTTTCGGGGGCGATGGCAGTTTCGAGTTCGAAGC
>JAIOPW010000205.1 GCA_021413665.1 Rhodocyclales bacterium
AAGCCCTGCCAGTAGTCAGCGGCATCGGCGAAACGGCTGGCAAGGCGAACGGCTCTGATTTCGATAGCCTGAAAGTCGGCGCTGGCGAGACGGCGACTCAACCCGTCCGGATCGCCGAAGCGAAAAATCGACGGCCGCGCCACCTTGGGCGGTGGCAGCAGGCGGCGCATGCAGGCAAGCGCGGTCTCGACCAGGGGGACTTCTTCGGCGCATCCCCACACGGAAAGTGCCAGCAGTCCGTCGGGGCGCAACACGCGGCGGACTTCGCGCAAGGCGGCCTGCTCGTCGGGAAAGAACATCAGCCCGAGCCCGCACAAAACGCGGTCGAAAGTGCCGTCACCAAAGGGCAGGGCCTCGCCGTCGGCGGCCACCCGCGCCAGGTCGGGGCAGCAGGCGAGCTGGCCCTCGCTGATGTCGCTGGCGATGGCCAGGCCGCTGTCACCGACGATGTCGCGCGCCGCGCGCGCCAGCAGGCCAGGACCGCTGGCGAGGTCGAGCACGCGCTGCCCGGGTGCGAGCCCGGCAGCGGCCAGCAGGGATGCGGCCAGTTCGTCACGGGCGCAGGCCGCGGCGAGGTAGCGTGGGCCGATGCGGTTGTAGCCGGCGCGTTCGAGGCGCTTGAACCGGGCGGAATCGAAGCTCATGGCAGGGGTGCGGCAGTTCTGGCGGTGGCCGACCTGAGGAGATCGAAAGTATAGATCGCGAGGCCGAGCCAGATCGTGGCGAAGGTCAGCGTGCGCCTGAGGTCCAGCGGTTCGTTATAGACCAGCACCGCGAGCAGGAAGGTGATCGAGGGCGCAATGTACTGGAGGAAGGCCATCATGTTGAGAGGCAGCCTGCGCGCGGCGATCGCGAACAGCAGCAGCGGAATCGCCGTGATGGGCCCGGTGGCAACCAGCAGCATGTCGCCCGTCGAAAACATCGCGCCGCCGAAGTGACTCTGCCCGGAGTAGGCCAGCCATCCCAGCCAGGCCAGCGCCACAGGCGTCATGCAGACGGTTTCGAGGAACAGGCCGCTGGCGGCGTCGAGCGGCAATTGCTTGCGCAGCAGGCCGTAGATGCCGAAGGTGCCGGCCAGCACCAGCGCGATCCACGGCAGGCCGCCGGCGCGCGTGACCTCGATCGCGACGCCGGCTGCGGCCAGTAGCACGGCCAGCCATTGCAGCGGCCGCAGGCGTTCCTTCAACACCAGTACGCCCAGCGCAACGTTGAGCAGGGGCAGGATGAAATAGCCGAGGCTGGTTTCCAGGATGTGGCCATTGTTCACGCCCCAGACGAAGGTCAGCCAGTTGCTGATCACCAGCAGCGACGCCAGGGCGATGCGTGCCAGTTGCGACGGCATGCGGGCCACCCGCAGGGCCGCGCCGAAACCGCGGCCGAAGCCGATCAGGGCCGTCATCAGCAGCATGGCCCAGACCACACGATGGGCGATGATCTCGACCGCGGGAACTTCGGCGATCTGCTTGAAGAAGATCGGCACCAGACCCCAGATCAGGTAGGCGAAGATTCCGGCGACAACGCCGAGCCGCATGTTTTCCCGCGTTGCAGCGGGGGGCCGTGCGTCGATCACGTCAGGCCGGCGAAATCGATGATCGCGTCGAGGTAGTCATCCCAGCGCGTGAAGCTGTGGTCGCCGCCGGGCAGCACGGTGTGCCGCGCGCCGGCATAACGCGCAATGGCATGGCGGAAGTCAAGCGTCTCGTCGCCTTCTTCCAGCAACAGCCAGAAGCGCTCCGGCCTGGCCAGCTCCGGCACTCCGATGGCGCGCAGTTCCTCGACGTGGTCGAGCGTGAAGTCGAAGGCTTCGCCGCTGTAGAGCCAGCGCTGCGGGCCGACGAAATTCTTGAGTGCGAGGTGGGCCACTACCGCGGGATTGACCAGCACGGCCTTGAGGTCGAACTTTTCGGCCAGCCAGGTGGCGTAGTAACCGCCGAGCGACGAGCCGACCACGGTGGTGATGCCATGCCGTGCGATGAGTTCGGTGGCGAGCGCGATGGCCGCGCGCGGCGAGGCCGGCAACTGCGGGCAAATGAATT
>JAIOPW010000227.1 GCA_021413665.1 Rhodocyclales bacterium
ATCGCTTTTCCCCTGCGCGAACTGAAGCGCTACGACGAGAACGCGATCCATGATCTTGTGATGCTCAAGCTGTCCATGGTCGAGTTGCTGCCACGCCACGGGAAACTGATGCCCGCCGAGCTTTCCGGTGGCATGGTCAAGCGTGTGGCGCTGGCGCGCGCACTGGCGCTGGAGCCCGAACTGCTGCTGCTGGACGAGCCGACCGCCGGCCTCGACCCCGACCGCTCCGACAGTTTCGTGCGCCTGATCCGCATGCTGAGCGAGGAACTTGGCCTCACGGTGATGCTGGTCACCCACGACCTCGATACGCTGGCGGCCCTGTCGACCCGGGTTGCGGTGCTCGCCGAGCAGCGCATCCTCGCCTACGGCACGACCGACGAGATCATACAAATCGACCACCCCTTCATCCGCAATTTTTTCCTTTCCGAGCGCAGCGTGCGGGCCTTGCAGAATTCCAGGCCGGCGGCTGTGCCGCACTGAAAGCCCAGAACCATGGAAAACCGATCCCACGCGCTGGCTGCCGGCATCTTCACCATCATCTTTGGCATTGCCGCAGCCATCGCCATCTGGTGGCTGGGGCAGAGCGACGAATCGACGACCACCTACCTGCTGGAAACGCGTGGCAACGTGACCGGGCTCAACGTCCAGGCGCAGGTGCGTTACCGCGGCATCCGCGCCGGCAAGGTCGCGGCCATTGAACCCGATGATGCCGATCCCCGCGTGATCCTGGTGCGCATAAGCGTCGACAACCGCTTCAAGCTGACCAGGGGCAGCACTGCCCAGCTCGGCTATCAGGGGGTAACCGGGCTTGCCTATGTGCAAATCGAAGATAACGGGTCGTCAATCGAGCCGCTGGTGGGCGCGAACGGCGCGCTCCCTCGCATCGCATTGAAGCCCACGTTGCTCGACACTCTGGGTGAGAAGGCGGGCGACATCGTTTCCCAGATCAGCGTCGTTTCGCTGAGGCTGGGGAAGCTGTTGGATGACAAGAACGTGCAGAATCTTTCGCGCACCCTGGACAACCTGGCCACCGCGTCCGACGGCCTGCGCGAGATGCCGGCCATTCTTGCGTCGGTGCGGGAGGCCCTGTCCGACACCAATCTGCGCAGCTTGCGGCAGATCCTCGCGCATGTCGAAAAGACCGCCGGGGAGAGCGCGCCGCTGACGGTCGAGATGCGCGAGCTGGTAAAGAACATGAACGGCCTTTCGCGTCGTTTCGACCACCTTGCCGCGGGCGCCGGCGAGGAACTGACGACGGTCACCCTGCCGCAGGCGAATGCCCTGATGCGTGAACTGGCAACCAGTTCGCGGCAGTTGTCGCGCGTCCTCGACGGACTCGAAAGCAATCCGCAAATGCTGCTTTTCGGACGCGGCGCCGCGGCACCGGGTCCCGGCGAGGCCGGATTTTCCGTACCTGTAAACAGGGGAGCACAACGATGAAGCTGCTACTGGCGATTCTTGCCGGCTTGGGATTGGCCGCCTGCGGCGGCAGCGGGGCGACGACCGAAGCGGCGCGTTATGACTTCGGCGGCTTGGCCGCAACGGGGATGGGAGCCGGATCGCGGCTGCCGGTTGCGGTGGTCGAGCTGCAGGCGGCATCGTGGCTGTCCGGGCCCGACATGTATTTTCGTCTCGCCTATGCCGAGCCCCAGCAACGCCGGAGCTATGCGGAAAGCCGTTGGGCCGCACCGCCGGCCGAGTTGCTGGAAGCCTTCCTGAAGCGCCGCATTATCTTCAACCAGGCCGATCCAGGAGGTGCTGGCTGCCGCCTGCAACTGGCGCTGGATGAACTCGAACAGCGCTTCGACAGCCCGCTGGGGAGCACGACGATCCTCGAAGTGCGTGCCCAATTGACCTCGATGCGCGGGGTCGAGACGCTGTCGCGGCGGGCTTTCCTGATCCGGAAAGCGGCGACCGCTCCGGATGCCCGCGGTGGCGCGATGGCCGCCCGCGACGCCGCACAGGCTCTGGCCGACGATATTCAGGGCTGGTTGGGCGAAATCTCTCGCGACAAGCCTGCGATGGTTGAACGTTGCCGCACTTGACGAGAGAAACCCCATGAGCCATCCCTACGCTACCGGACTGGACAAGAATCCGGCCAACTATGTGCCGCTGACGCCGCTGACCTTCATCGAGCGATCGGCTTACATCTACCCCGAGCGTGTGGCGACCATCCACGGCCAGCGCCGATATACCTGGCGCCAGGCCTACCAACGCAGCCGGCGTCTGGCTTCGGCGCTGGCCGCGCGAGGAGTCGGCGCTGGCGATACGGTGGCGGTGATGCTCAACAACACGCCGGAAATGTTCGAGTGCCATTTCGGCGTGCCGATGTGCGGCGCCGTGCTCAACACGATGAACACGCGCCTCGATGCCGAAACCATCGCCTTCATGCTCAACCATGGCGAGGCGAAGGTGTTGATCACCGATCGCGAGTATTCCGGCATGGTGAAAAAAGCCCTGGCGGACCTGGGACGCGAAATACTCGTCATCGATGTCGATGACCCCGAATACACCGGCCCCGGCGAGCGCGTCGGCAGCATCGACTATGAGTCCTTCCTGACCGGCGGTCATCCGGACTACGCATGGAAGACGCCGGCCGACGAGTGGGACGCGATCTCGCTCAACTACACCTCCGGCACCACGGGCAACCCCAAGGGCGTGGTCTATCACCACCGCGGCGCCTATCTCAATGCGTTGTCCAACATCGTTTCATGGGGCATGCCGCCGCAATCGATCTACCTGTGGACGCTGCCGATGTTCCATTGCAATGGCTGGTGTTTTCCGTGGACCGTGGCGGCCAATTCCGGCACCAACGTCTGCCTGCGCCGCGTCGACGCCAAGCTGATCCTCGATGCGATCCGCAAGCACAAGGTCAGCCATTACTGTGGCGCGCCGATCGTGCATTCGATGCTGGTGAGTGCGCCGGCGGAGTGGCGCGAGGGCATCGATCACAAGGTTTCGGCACTGGTGGCGGCCGCGCCGCCGCCGGCAGCGGTGATCGAGGGCATGGGCAAGATCGGCTTCGACATCACCCATGTCTATGGTTTGACCGAAACCTACGGTCCGGCCGCCGTCTGTGCCAAACACGAGGAATGGCTGGACCTGCCGCTGGAGGAACAGGTCAGGCTCAATGGCCGTCAGGGCGTGCGCTATCACTGCCAGGAAGGTGTCACCGTGCTGGACCCGGACACCATGCAGCCGGTGCCATGGGACGACCAGACCATGGGCGAGATCATGTTTCGCGGCAACATCGTCATGAAGGGTTACCTGAAGAATCCGAAGGCGACGGAAGAGGCGTTTCACGGTGGCTGGTACCACACCGGCGATCTGGCCGTGATGCAGCCCGACGGCTACATCAAGATCAAGGACCGCAGCAAGGACGTCATCATTTCCGGCGGCGAGAACATCTCCTCGATCGAGGTCGAGGACACGCTGTATCGGCATCCGGCGGTGATGGGCGCCGCCGTGGTCGCCACGCCGGACGCGAAGTGGGGCGAGGTACCTTGTGCCTTCATCGAATTGCGCGAAGGAGCCAGCGTCACGGCGGAGGAGTTGACCGGGTTCTGTCGCGAACGCATGGCGCGCTTCAAGGTACCCAAGCATTTCATCTTTGAGGCTTTGCCCAGGACTTCGACTGGCAAGATCCAGAAATACGTGTTGCGCGAAAAGGCCAGGTCGGCCACGGCGATCGAATAGGAGGCCGGCATCATGAAATGGATGCCGCGTATCGCAGCGTTCGTTATGGTGCTGCTCGGGGTGCTGGTGGCGGCGCTGGTTGTATGGTGGCAGCGCGTACTGCCGGTGGCGGAGGGCCAGCTCGCGGTCGTCGGCCTTGCCGGCGAAGTCAGCATCGAGCGCGATGCGTCGGGCATCCCGACCGTGCGCGGGCAGAGTCGCGATGCCGTGCTGTTCGGCCTTGGCTTCGTCCATGCCCAGGATCGGTTGTGGCAGCTCGAAACCCACCGCCGGATCGGAGCAGGGCGATTGGCCGAGGCCTTCGGACCGGGCGCATTGGACAACGACAAGTTTCTTCGCGCGCTCGGTGTGCGCCGGGCGGCAACGGCGCAATGGGAACAGATGGGGGCTGACGCGCGCACGGCGGTGCTGGCCTACACAGCGGGCATCAACTCCTTCATCGAGGGACACATGCGGGCACGGCCGCCGGAGTTCCTCATTCTCGGTTTGTGGCCGGAAGCCTGGACCCCCGAAGACACGCTGGCCTGGGGCATCATGATGGCCTGGGATCTCGGTGGCAACTGGGCCAACGAACTGTTGCGGATGCGCCTGGCGCTGACCATGCCGGTGGTGCGCATCAACGAACTGATTCCTCCCTATCCGGGCGAGAAACCCCGGTCTACGCGCGATTACGCCGCACTCTATCGCGAACTCAAGCTCGACGCCGACCTCGGCCAGCGCGCCCTGCTTGATGCGCCGGAGTCCGGCGTCGAAGGCGTCGGCTCCAACAACTGGGTGCTGGCGGGGTCGCATACGACATCGGGCAAGCCACTGCTGGCCAACGACCCGCACCTCAAGCTGACGACTCCGGCGCTGTGGTACTTCGCGCGCCTCGACGCGCCCGGCTTCAAAGTGGCGGGCGCGACCATGCCCGGCTTGCCGATCGTGGTGCTGGGGCAGAACGAGCGCGTCGCCTGGGGCTTCACCAATACCAACCCGGATGTACAGGACGTCTATCTGGAACAGGTCAGACCCGATGATGTCACGCACTATCGCACGCCGGATGGCTGGGCCGCGTTTCAGACTTTCAGCGAGACCATACGCGTCAAGGGCCAGGACGAGATAAGGCTGACGGTTCGAGCGACGCGTCACGGGCCGGTTATTTCCGACGCCGGTATTGCGTCGGTTACCGGTCTTGGCGGACCGGCGGCGGCGCCGACCCATGTGCTGGCCTTGCGCTGGACGGCGCTCGACGCCGACGCTACCAGCATCGATGCTGGCCTCGGCATCAACATCGCCGGGTCGGTTGCGGAATTCATCAAGGCGGCGGAAAAGTACGTGGCGCCGATGCAGAACATGGTGGTAGCCGATACCGCCGGCAGCATCGGCTTCATTGCCGCCGGC
>JAIOPW010000228.1 GCA_021413665.1 Rhodocyclales bacterium
CGACAGCTTGCTGCGAAAAAACACGGGAATCCCGTCGCCGGCGATCTTCATCACCGTGCCGGGCGCCGCGCCCGTCTTGACCGCGTCGAGCACGATCAGGAAATCCAGGTGGGACAAGTCCTCGATCATTTCCATGCCCGAGGTGCCGCCATCGATGGCCTGCACGTTTTCCGGAAGCTTCCAGCCGCACTCCAGCGCTTCGACCGCGCGCACACCCGCCGCCTCGTCGGTGAGGATGGTGTTGCCGATACCGAGTACGACTGCACGCATGAATGGAATTCCGCACAAGAAAAGGGGCCGGCGGCGGCCGGCCCCTTATGTTACGCGCTGCTAAACCGCCTTGACCGAAATGGCCGTGCCATCCTTGTCCGTCAGGTGAATGGCGCAGGCAATGCACGGATCGAAGGAGTGGATGGTGCGCAGCACCTCCAGCGGTTTCTCGGCATCCGCGATCGGCGTGTCCACCAGCGATGCCTCGTATGGCCCCGGCTCGTCCTTGTCGTTGCGCGGACAGGCGTTCCAGGTCGAAGGCACGACGCACTGGTAGTTCTTGATCTTGCCCTTGTCGATCACCACCCAGTGCGAAAGGGCACCGCGCGGCGCCTCGTGGAAGCCGACGCCCATGACTTCGTCCTTGGGGAAGACCGGCGCATTGAAGGTCTTGAGGTCACCCTTGCCGATGTTGCCGATCAAGTGGGTCCATTGTTCGGCCAGCATATCCACGTTGACGCAGCAGGAAATCGCGCGTGCGGCGTGGCGGCCGATGGTCGAATGCATGGCATCCAGGCCGACCTTGGTCTTGGCCAGCGCGGACACCGTATCGAGCGCGGCAGTGGCGTATTTCGTGGTCGGTGCATGGCCGGCTGCCAGCCCGTTCATCACGCGCGCCAGCGGCCCGACCTGCGCCACCTTGCCGTAGAAAGTCGGCGATTTCATCCATGAATACTTGGCGTCGTCCTTGAAGTCGGTGTAGTTCGGCTTCGTTTCGCCCTTGTAGGGATGCAGGGGGCCATTCTTGTCGTAGTCATACCAGGAATGCTTGACCGACTCCTCGACGCCCTTGATCCAGTAGTCGTCGTTGAACGTGGTGATCGGCTTGCGCTTGCCGAGGTCGCCGCCCTCGATAAAGCCACCCGGAAAGGCAAACTGCGTACCCTTGGTATCGAGCGGAATATCCGGAACCGACAGGTAGTTGGTGATCCCCTTGCCAACCTTGGTCCAGTCGGCATAGAAGGCGCCGACGGCGGCAACGTCGATCAGGTAAACATTCTTGACGAAATCCGACAACTCGTCGATGAAGCCCTTGATCGCCATCAGGCGCTCGACCGTGAGCACCGCCTGCGAGTCGGTGGCCAGCGGATTGGCGACGCCGCCGACGGCGACGTTCTGGATGTGCGGCGTTTTCGCGCCGAGGATGGAAACGATCTTGTTGGCCTTGCGCTGCACTTCCAGCGCCTGCAGGTAGTGGGCGACGGCAAGCAGGTTCACTTCGGGCGACAGCTTCATCGCCGGATGGCCCCAGTAGCCGTTGGTGAAGATGCCGAGCTGGCCGCCGTTCACGAAATGCTTGAGCCGCTCATGCACGCGCCGCATCTCGTGCTTGCTGTTGAGATGCCAGGAAGACAGGCTCTCGCCCAGGATCGCGGTCTTGTCCGGATCGGCTTTCAGGGCCGAGGTCACATCCACCCAGTCGAGCGCCGACAAATGATAGAAATGCACGATGAAGTCGTGCACCGAGTGCGCCAGGATGATCAGGTTGCGGATGTACTGGGCATTGAGCGGGATTTCCATCTTCAGGGCGTTTTCCACCGCCCGCACCGAGGTGATGGCATGCACCGTGGTGCACACGCCGCAGATGCGCTGGGTGATGGCCCAAGCGTCGCGCGGGTCGCGGCCGAGCAGGATCAGTTCGACGCCGCGCCACATCTGTCCCGAGGACCAGGCCTTCTTGACGCGCCCGCCATCCACGTCGACGTCGATACGCAGGTGGCCTTCGATGCGGGTGATCGGATCAATCGTTATGCGCTTGGACATTTTCTGTCTCCATCCTTATAGCGTGAAATAACTCGTTCGGAGCGACGGGTGATCGTCGAGCGAAGCGAGCTGACCAAAAGCCTCCCCGTGAGGGGAGGATGGGAGGGGTGGGCGTTTAATTCGCCTTTCGCGTGTTTCATCTTCTGCGGGTGGAGCTTGCTGCCACGAGCGTTAGTGAGCCGGCTGCACGTCTTCCCGCGGCAGCACCGGGAAGCGACGGGTGATGATGATGTAACCGAGAACCTCGACCGCGAACATGCCGGCCGTAACCAGCACTTCGGCCAGCGTCGGGAAGTAGCTGAAGCCGTCGCCGGTTTCGTAGCCGATCAGGAAGCCGTTGAGCCGCATCAGCGCGCCGCCGAGCATCAGCAGAACACCAGCGAGGAACAGCCTGGCCGGGTTGCGCCGGTTGCTTTCGGCGCCGATCAGCATCAGCGGGGCGATGAAGCAGGCCATTTCCAGCCAGAACATCAGGGCCTCGACTGAGGGCACGAAGGCCTTGCCCAGCACGCCGCGCACCACGATGTCGCCGATGCGGACCACCAGGAACACGGCGAGGAAACCGAGCATCACCTTGGCCAGCGGGGTCAGCATGTGCATCTCGATCCTGCGCCGGTAGGCCGACGAGGTCAGGCAGGACTCGAACAGCACTACCGCGTAGCCCATGGTTATCGCCGTCAGCAGGTACAGCAGCGGCAGCACCGGGGTCTGCCACAGCGGATGTATCTGCACTCCCATCACCACCAGCAGGGTGCCCAGCGAGGATTGGTGCATCATCGGCAGCACGGTGCCGAGCGCAATGAAGAAGAACATCGCCCGCCCCACTTTCCTCCGCGCGTCATTCTTGCCCATCTGTTCGAGGAAAGCCGGCGAGAACTCGATCCACATCACGATCACATAGAGTGTGATGCAGACTGCGACCTCGAACATCACCGAATTGGGATTGATCGAGCCGGGCCAGAACATGTTCCACACGTTCCACCAGCGGCCGAGGTCGAATATGACCCCGGCGGCAGCCAGTGTGTAGCCGAACAGGCTGGCCAGCAGCGCCGGACGCACCAAAGGGTGGTATTCGCCCCGGTTGAAGATGTAGACCAGCATCGCCACCGAGAAGCCGCCGCAGGCAAAGGCCGAGCCGATGATGACATCGACCACCACCCAGATGCCCCAGGGATAGCCGTCGTTGAGGCCGGTCACGGCGCCGAGGCCGAACAGGAAGCGCACTATCAGGACCGCCGCCATCATTGCGATGAAGACGAAGCAGGTAAGCGTCACCGCATTGACCAGGCTACCGCCGACGGGTGCGGGCGCCGCATGATGATTATTGGCCATGATCAGCTCCCTTCCTTGTCTGAGTCGTCGTCGGGCTTGACATTGCGCTTGGCGACCCAGGTCATCGCACCCAGCACCGCGAAAGGCATGATCAAGTTGCCGTACAGCGTGTGCTGGATGGTCTCCGACATGGCCGCCGCCGCGTCGGGCGGCAGATCCGGCATGCCGACCTTTGCGAAATTCACGCCGGAGAGCTTGAGCACCTGAGTGCCGCCGTATTCCTTCTCGCCGTAGACGTGTTGCAGGTACTTTCCGGCGGGCGCCTCGTAGGTCTGGTCGGGTTCGTCGCGCCAGCCGTGACGCATTTTCGCGCCCTTGCCGTCTTCCTTGCCGGCGAGTTGTTTCTCCTGCGCGTGGCGCAAGCGACCGCGCGGAATCTTCATCGGCTGCCCCGGCTTGTGCGCCAGGCGCCGCTTGGCTTCGGCCAGCAGGTCTTCGGTGCGGCCGAACAGCGTCGCGCCGGTCGGGCAGACTTCGGCGCAGGCGGAGTAATGACCGTCCTTGTGCCGATGGCGGCACAATTCGCACTTGCCGATGCGCCCTGTGGGCGAGTCGTACTGGTACTTCGGAATGCCGAAGGGACAGGCCGCGACGCAGTAGCGGCAGCCGATGCACTTGTCCGGGTTGTAGCCGACGACGCCCGTTTCCGGGTCCTTGGTCATTGCCGACACCGGACAGGCCGAGACGCAGGACGGGTCGCCACAATGCATGCAGGAGGTCTTCATGAAGGCATAGCCGTTCGCCTCCTGGTCCTTCACCTCCATCGTGCCATTGCGGTACATCTTGATCAGATTGAAGGTATAGCCGGAGGTATCGAGCGGCGTATCCCACAGATGATCGACGGTGGAAAACTCCGCTGGATTGTTGTTGGCCGTCTTGCACGCAGCAACGCAAGCCTTGCAGCCGACGCAGAGGGTCGCGTCATAGAGCAGGCCGAGCGCCTCGGGCGGCCGTGGCCGGGTTTCCCTGGCGAGAGTCGGCGCCGACACGACGCCGGCCGTGGCCACCGCTCCGCTCGCGAGGAAACCCTTGAGGAAATCTCGCCGGGTGCCCATGATCAGGCTCCGGCCTTGTCGGCTGGCTTGGCGGCGTCCTTGGCGCGCTCCGCCTCCTCGGCCGCATGGGAGAGTCCAAGGTTGCGCGTCAGCATGATCGCCGCGCCCGCCGCTGCGCCAGCGACGGCCGCGACAGCGGCGGCCGAAGCGAAGGATGCGGCCTTGCCCTGCTCTTCGACGATGCGCGGATATTGAAGCGGTGGCGTCACGTTGAGCATCTTGGCGACCTGATGGATCGGTTTCTGGAAGCCGACACCCTTCTCGGTGCAACCGATGCAGGGATGGCCGCACCCCACCGGCCAGTTATTCTCGCCCGCGTCGCCGAAGCCCAGCGTGGAGCAGTTGGCGTAAGTCTCCGGGCCCTTGCAGCCGAGCTTGTAGAGGCAGTAGCCCTGGCGATGGCCGGCGTCGCCGAATTCCATGGCGAAGCGGCCGGCGTCGAAATGGGCACGGCGTTCGCAGTTCTCGTGGATCAGCCGCGAGTAGGCAAATTTGGGACGGCCCAGCTTGTCGACTTCCGGCAGTTTGCCGAAGGTGAGGAAATGCACCACGGTGGCGAGGAAATTGTAGGGATTGGGCGGACAGCCGGGAATCGTCACCACCGGCTTGCCCAGCACTTCCGCCACGCCGGCGGAACCCGTCGGGCTGGAATCGGCGAGCGGCGAGATCGTCGACGGCATGCCGCCCCACGAGGCGCAGGAACCGATGGCGATCACCGCCGCGGCGTCGGCCGCGCATTCCTTGACCATGTCGATCGCGGTCTGGCCGCCGATCTTGCAGTAAATGCCGTTGTTCTTGGTCGGGATCGCGCCTTCGACCACCAGCACGTACTTGCCCTTGTTGGCCTTCATGGCGCTCTTGCGTGCGGCTTCGGCCTGGTGGCCGGCGGCGGCCATCAAGGTCTCGTGATAGTCGAGCGAGATGACGTCGAGGATCAGCTTTTCCAGCGTCGGGTGTTCGGCGCGCAAAAGCGACTCCGTGCAGCCGGTGCACTCCTGGAAGTGCAGCCATATCACGGAAGGCCGCTTG
>JAIOPW010000229.1 GCA_021413665.1 Rhodocyclales bacterium
CTGCCGCCCGACCAGCGCCGACCCTACACCATCGTCATCGGCATGCGTTCGTGGCTGATGGCGGCACTGGCGGAGATGCACAGGCGCAAGCCTTGACACGGCTCTGTACCCTGGCCACCAGTCGCCCGACGATCAGCGCCGCCGCAGCGGTGGCGAGCAGATGCTTGAGCGTATGGCCGGTGGCGGCGCCAAACGCGGCGGCGATTTCATGGTCGTTGAGTTCGGCGAACTTGGCGACCACATAGATTGCCAGGGCGGCGCCGAAGGCCAGGCGATCGGCGCCGGGCATGTCGTAAATCCACTGCCACAGAGGGATCAGCAGGATGGGCAGGCCTTGCAGCAGCAGATAGGGGCGCAGATCGCCGGTGCCGGACAAGTCGGTGAAATACCACCAGCCGACACTGGCGATCGCGATGAGCGCTAGCCAGGCCGCGAATTCGTGACTTTCCTGGCGAAGCACATCGCCGCGGACACCGGCCAGCAGACCGCCGCAGGCCAGGGCGATCGGCAGGCGGTCCCAGACCAGGCGGGCGTTGTCAGGTGCCAGGTGGTACCAGGACGACCCCAGTGCGGTCAGAAACAGCCCGATCAAGAACAGCCTGTACCCCGCCCAGCCCGATCGGAGATCGTGATGCCGGTTTGCCGACGCGAGTCGTACCCAGCCCCAAAGCGCCGTCAGGGCAAACCCGAGGTTGGAGATCACATCCGCGAAGTGGGGAATGCCGAATACGGCATCCTGGTCGGCGAAGTCGTGATAGCCGGCGGGTTGCGCGATGGGTCCATGCAACAGGGCGGCAACCGCCAGCACGACCGTAACCAGCAGAGGAAGATTTTGGTGAAGGGCTTTCATGGTGTTCTCCTGAGTGAAGGCCGACTCAGCGTGCGTCCAGTCCGTGACAAGGTAAACCGAAAATAAAGAAGGAGCATCGAACGCCACGAGCGGTATCGGCCGCCGGTACCGGCTTCGCCCCGCGTCCCCGTAACTGATGATGGATGACCGAACTCCACCCCGTCAATGCCACTGCTGACGGCAGGCAAGGCAAATGCAATAATGGCAGGCAACAAAAACCGAGGAGATCTGGAAATGGACAAGCTGTGGCTGAAGCAGTATCCCGCCGGTGTGCCTGCGGAAATCGACGTCAATCAATACGAAACCGTTTCCCAAGTGCTGGAAGAGTCGATGAAGACGTACGCTGCGCGTACCGCCTTCGTCTGCATGGGCAAGTCGATCACCTATGCCCAGATCGACGCCGCCTCGCGCAGCCTGGGCGCTTGGCTGCAGTCGCGCGGCATCGCCCCTGGCGGCCGCGTCGCACTGATGATGCCCAACATCATGCAGTACCCGGTCTGCGTCGCAGCGGTACTGCGCGCCGGCTACGTCGTGGTCAACATCAATCCGCTGTACACGCCGCGCGAACTGGAACACCAGCTCAAGGACAGCGGCGCCGAAGCAATCATCATCATCGAGAACTTCGCCACTACGCTGGAAAAGATCGTCGCCAACACCCCCGTCAAGCATGTCGTGGTGGCCGCCATGGGCGACCTGCTGGGCGGGCTCAAGGGCACCTTGGTCAATTTCGTGGTGCGCAAGGTCAAGAAGATGGTACCCGCCTTCTCGCTGCCGGGTTCCTTCCGCTTCAACGATGTGGTCTCGCAAGGTTCCGGCATGACGCTGAAGGCCGTGCCCCGCACCCGCGAGGACGTCGCCTTCCTGCAGTACACGGGCGGCACCACCGGCGTGTCGAAGGGCGCGACGCTGCTCAACCGCAACATCATCGCCAACATGCTGCAGGTCGAGGCTTGGATGCAGCCGGCGATCAACACCCACACGGATGAACAGCACAACTTCGTCTGCGCCCTGCCGCTGTATCACATCTTCGCGCTGACGGTCTGCAACATGATCGGCATGCGCACCGGCTCCTGCAACCTGCTGATCCCCAACCCGCGCGACATTCCCGGCTTCGTCAAGGAACTGTCGACCTTCAAGTTCAACGTCTTCCCCTGCCTGAACACCCTGTTCAACGCATTGGCCAACAATCCGGAATTCGCCAAGCTGGACTTCTCGACGCTGAAGATCAGCCTCGGTGGCGGCATGGCGACGCAGCGCCCGGTGGCCGACAAGTGGATGGCGCTGACCGGCAGCGCCATCGTCGAAGGCTACGGCCTGTCCGAAACCTCGCCGGTGGCGACCTGCAACGTCGCCACGCTGAAGGGTTTCACCGGCACCATCGGCCTGCCCGTATCCTCGACCGAGATCGCGATCCGCGACGACGACGGCAAGGACGCACCGCTGGGCGAATCCGGCGAGATCTGCATCCGCGGCCCGCAGGTTATGGCCGGCTACTGGCAGCGCCCGGACGAGACCGCCAACGTGATGACCCCCGACGGTTACTTCAAATCGGGCGACGTCGGTATCATGGACGAGACCGGCGCGACGCGGATCGTCGACCGCAAGAAGGACATGGTGCTGGTCTCCGGCTTTAACGTCTATCCGAGCGAGCTCGAGGAAGTGGCCATGAAGTGCCCGGGTGTCATGGAGGCGGCGGTGATCGGTGTACCCGACGAGCATTCGGGCGAGGTGCCGAAGATCTTCATCGTCAAGAAGGACCCCGATCTCACCGAGGCGCAGGTGATGGATTTCCTCAAGGAGAACCTCACCGGCTACAAGCGGCCGAAGTACATCGAGTTCCGGGCCGACTTGCCGAAGACCCCGGTGGGCAAGATCCTGCGTCGCGAACTGCGGCCGAAGGCCTGAGTCATTGCAAGCGCAGCCGCGCTCCGGCACGGCTGCTTTTTTCAGTCGTAACGGAGTAACCCGCCCCATGCGTTCAGTCCTCAGCTTTCTCGCCGGCATGCTGCTGGCCGCTTCCGCCCATGCGCTTTCGCTGGCCGACATCACCGGCAAGGACGCCAGCGGCGGCCTCAAGGAAGCCTTGATCCAGGGCGCAGGCAAGGCCGTCGAGATGCTCGGCAAGCAGGATGGTTTCCTCGGCAATCCCAAAGTGAAGATTCCCCTGCCGGAAAGCGTGCAGAAGATCGAGGGCGTGCTGCGCGGCTTCGGTATGGGCAAGCAGGCCGACGAGTTGATCAATGCCATGAATCGCGCCGCGGAGGCGGCCGTGCCGCAAGCCAAGACCCTGCTGGTGAATTCCATCAAGCAGATGTCGGTGGAAGACGCCAAGGGCATCCTGTCTGGTGGCGAGGATTCAGCCACCCAGTATTTCCGTCGCACCACCTCCGGCCCGCTGAGCGAAAAGTTCAAGCCGGTGGTGCAGAAGGCCATGGCGAAGGTGAAGCTGGCCGAGAAGTACGACCAGCTGGCCGGCAAGGCGGCGAAGTTCGGGCTGGTGCGCGAACAGGATGCCCACCTCGAAAACTACGTGACACAGAAGACGCTCGACGGCCTCTACCTGATGATTGCCGACGAGGAAAAGGCGATCCGCCAAGACCCCGCTGGAGCGGCCGGAAAGCTGGCGCGCAAAGTGTTTGGGGCCTTGTGATGAAGCTCGATTTACGCAGCATCTATCGCTTTGCGCCGGTTGAATCCGACGGGTCGCTGCCCAGTGGCGGCGACATCTATTACGAGTGCGAATGCGGCGACATCGTCAGCTCGGTCAGCCACATCGCCGCCGCCTGCCAGTGCGGCAACCTCAAGGGCGGACAGGGCAGCGTCAGGGTCGACGACGCGGCGCGGGTCAAGCCGATGCGCGGCAAGCTGCGCTGAGCGCCGCTGCAACAGTCGGCGCCGGTGTTGCGGCGCCGTTGGAACTCCCCCGATGGTAAACCTCAACGCAGCCCAGCAAGAGGCTGTGCATCACCTCGATAGCCCGCTGCTGGTGCTGGCCGGCGCCGGCTCGGGCAAGACGCGCGTGATCACGCACAAGATCGCCTGGCTGGTCGACGATTACGGCGTCAAGCCCGGGCAGATCGCCGCCATCACCTTCACCAACAAGGCGGCGAAGGAAATGAAGGAGCGCGTCGCCAAGCTGATCGGCGCGCGCGCCGAAGGCCTCATCGTCAGCACCTTTCACGCCCTCGGTGTGCGCATCCTGCGCCAGGAGGCGGCGAAGCTCGGCCTCAAGCCGGGCTTCTCGATACTCGACGCCGCCGACACCACGGCGCTGTTCCAGGAGCTCGCCGGCAGCGTCGACAAGGGTCGCCTGCGCGCGCTGCAGTCGCGCATCTCGCTTTGGAAGAACCAGCTGGTGGACCCGGCCGCCGCGCTGAAGGATGCCGCCGACGAAATCGAGGCCGCGGCCGCGGAGCTGTATGCCGCTTACGAACGCACCCTGCGCGCCTACCAGGCGGTGGATTTCGACGACCTGATCCGCCTGCCGGTGCAGCTGTTCAGCGAGCAGGGCGAGGTCGCGCAGCGCTGGCGCAGCCGCATCTGGCACCTGCTGGTGGATGAATACCAGGACACCAACCGCGGCCAGTACCGCCTGCTGCAACTTCTGACGCAGGGGCGCAACTCCTTCACCGCGGTGGGCGACGACGACCAGTCGATCTATGCCTGGCGCGGCGCGGAAAGCGAGAACCTGCGCCTGATGAAGGAAGACTATCCGAACCTGAAGGTGGTCAAGCTCGAGCAGAACTACCGCTCCACCGCGCGCATCCTGACCGCCGCCAACACCCTGATCGCCAACAATCCCAAGCTGTTCGAAAAGAAGTTGTGGTCGGAACACGGGCAGGGCGACGCGATCCATGTTCAAA
>JAIOPW010000230.1 GCA_021413665.1 Rhodocyclales bacterium
GACCTTGGATCAAAGGCGTCGCGCACCGCATCGGCGAACAGGTTGGCCGCCAGCACCAGGGCGAACATGAAACTGAAGGCCGCGGCCAGCGACCACCACACCATCGGCTCGCGCGCCAGTTCCATGCGCGCCGTGTTGATCATGGTGCCGAAGGAAATGGTCGTCGGGTCAACGCCGACGCCGACATAGGACAGCACCGCCTCGGCCAGCACCAGGCCGGAGAAATCCATGACCAGCGAGATCAGCACGATGTGCATCAGGTTGGGCAGGATGTGGCGGCGCATGATGGCGAAGCGGCCGACGCCGAAGGCCTGTGCCGCCTGGACGAACTCCAGTTCGCGCAGCTTCAGCGTCTCGCCGCGCAACAGGCGGGCGACGCCGGTCCAGCTGGTCATGCCGAGGATCAGGCACAGCGCCAGCAGGCGCGCGTCCGCCCGCTCGGCCGAGGTGGCGAACCATTCGGGATGGGTGTCGATGATGACCTGCATCATCAGCACCGCCGCCGCGATCAGCAGCACGCCGGGAATCGAGGAGAGCGTGGTGTAGAGGTACTGGATCACATCATCGACCCAGCCGCCGACATAGCCGGCGAGGATGCCGAGCAACACCGCCAGCGGCAGCATCACCAGCGTGGTCAGGGTACCGATCAACAGCCCGGTGCGGATGCTCTTGAGCGAGAGGTAGAGCACGTCCTGCCCCACCTTGTCGGTACCAAAGACGTGGTAGCCGCCGCCGAGCGAGATCGCGATGCCGAGCAGCAACAGGATCGGCAGCAGCGTCAGGGTGACGGCACGGATCGCCGTCCCACCGGCGCCGACTTTCAACATTTCAACGACTCCGACACCGCGCAGCCTGCACCATGCCGCCGCCAGCAGCAGCCAGACGACGAGGCCGCCCGCGCAACCGCGGGAGACGCGGATGGCGATGTCGAATTCCTGTCCGGAGAGATCGCTACCGAGATGGGCACCGCCGTGCTTCAGGCGCGGAAACTCGCGTTGTGTCGAGTTTTCCAGGGCCTCCTTGGAGTAAAGACGGGTTGCCAGCGGCGCCGAGTAGGTCTTTTCGGCGCGCTGGCGCAGGTCGGACAGCAGCGCATCGAGCGCGGAGTTCACCTCCACCGCATACCTTGCCGCGGCGCCCGGCTGCGCCGGAAGGAGCGCCCGGTAGTGCAGCGAATCGAGCAGCCCGACCAGGATGAAGGCGGCCAGCACGGTCGCCGCCGCCATCGCCACGCCATCCTTCGCCACGCGCGACCAGGCCGCGCGCAGCGCATCCTGCCGCCGCGCCCAGAGCACCAGTGCAACGATGGCCGCGATCAGCACGAAGAGCAGCGCGTCGGACCAGAGCAGCACGAACTGGATGCTCATTGCAACCGCACCCGCGGATCGGCCAGGGTGTAGGAGATGTCGGTCAGCAGCAGGCCGGCAATGTAGAGCACCGAGCCGATGAAGACCATCGAGCGCACCACGGCGAAATCCTGCGCATTGATGGCGTCGATGGTGTAGCTGCCCAGGCCGGGAACGCCGAAGAAGGATTCGGTCAGCAGGCTGCCCATGAACAGGGTCGGGATCACCACCACCACCCCGGTCAGGATCGGGATCAGGGCGTTCCTCAGCACATGGCGGAAAAGCACCACGCGCTCGGGCAGACCCTTGGCGCGCGCGGTACGCACGTAATCGCGGGTGATCTCCTCGAGGAAGATGGTGCGATACCAGCGGGTTGAAGAGCCGATGCCGCCGAAGACGCCGATGATCACCGGCAGGACGAGGAACTTCGCCGCATCCAGCCCGCCGCTGTAGCCGGAAATCGGCACCAGGTGCCAGACCTTGGACACCAGCCACTGGCCGCCGATGATGTAGAACAGGCCCGAAATGGACATCATCGCCACGCAGAGCACGACGCCGCCGAAGTCGAGCGCCGTGGCGCGGAAGAAGACCAGCAGCAGGGCGAAGGAAATCGCGACGAAGAGGCCCAGGACGAAGGTCGGCACCGCGATCGCCAGACTCGGCCCCATGCGCGCGCCTATCTCGCGTGCGATGTCGCGGCCGTCATCGGCGCGGCCGAAGTCACCGGCGAACATGCGCACCGACTTGCTGAAGAAGATCGTCTCGGTCAGCTTTGCTCCGCCTGCGGCGGCCGAGTTCCACACCAGCGGCTTGTCGTAGCCGCGCTCGGTCTTCCACTTCTGGATCGCTTCCGGCGTCACGCGCTTGACGCCGAGCTGCATGCGCGCCATGTCGTCCGGGCCCCTGCAATGGACGCGCGCAGCGCGCCGATCGGTAACCCCCCGAGAGGGGGGAAGGGGGGCGGGCGACCAAACGATTTTTCGCGTGCATCATGTTCTAGTGTTGGAGCTCGGTACTGATAGCGAGAGGTTTTTCTCGTCCCAGCAGCATAGCCAAAAAATCGCGACGCATCGCGGGCGAAAAATCGTGGCGGCTGACGAATTCCGTCGCCGCCCCCGCCGCGCGCCATTCGAGGCCCCAGATCGGCGCGAT
>JAIOPW010000206.1 GCA_021413665.1 Rhodocyclales bacterium
CATTTAACCTTACTGTATTACTCGTGTAAGCACTTGCTTTTACATACTCTTAGCATCCAGCAGCAGCAGATCCTTCATCTCGCACTTCCGCACTCAACTCAGAACTCAACCCGGATCTTCCAACCCAGATCAGCAGCCGTACCTTCGATCTCAGCACGACCACCCACCACCGCCTCCAGCCCAGCAAGCACCTACACCTATCGGTTGTTTGGTTTTTAAAGAACTCCCGCCCGGTTGGGCAGCTCCGCAATCAGCAGAGAAGGGAGATTATATGGGGGCTTTTCAGATGTGTAAACCCCTTGCCCCATTTTCTTTCCAGTTGGCGCAAAGCACGAGGCGAACCTCGACCGCATTAGTCTTAGGTGCAGAGGCCGAAACTGGAATCATCCTGACCCTGGCATCGCTGGCATCGTAGAATCATGAGCCATGATTCCTTACGCATTGATTCGACCTTTCCTCTTCGCACTCGATGCCGAGCGTGCGCATGAATTGATGATCGGCCTTCTCGCCGTGGGTGGTTCGATGGGATTTCGGTCACGATCCCCGACCCGCTGCAATCCGATCGAAGTCATGGGACTTGAATTCCCCAACCGCGTCGGGCTCGCCGCCGGACTCGATAAAAACGGAACGGCCATTGACGGACTTGGCCACCTCGGCTTCGGCTTTCTGGAGGTAGGAACAGTCACTCCACGCCCGCAACCCGGCAACCCCAGGCCACGCCTGTTCCGGTTGCCGGAACATCGGGCCATCATCAACCGTATGGGGTTCAACAACGCCGGAATCGACGCGCTGCTCAAGCACGTGGCGCGCGCGCATTATCGGGGAATACTAGGCATCAACATCGGCAAGAACTTCGATACCCCGATCGAGCGGGCGGTCGATGATTACCTGATTTGCCTCGACAAGGCCTACCCCCTGGCCAGCTACATCGCCGTCAACATCTCGTCACCGAACACTATGAACCTGCGACAACTGCAGGGCGCGTCCGAACTCGACGCACTGCTGGGAGCGTTGAAGGCCCGGCAAACAGTGCTGACGGATCAGCATGGCAAATACGTTCCACTGGCGCTCAAGATCGCACCCGATCTTGACGCGAGCCAGATCGTCAACATCGGCGACGCCCTCAGGCGGCATCGAATCGACGCCGTAATCGCGACCAACACGACACTCGGCCGCGAAGGTGTCGAAACATCGCCTCTCGCGGCCGAGGCCGGCGGACTTTCTGGTAGTCCACTGTTCGAAAAGTCAACCCGTGTGATCCGCAGCCTTGCCGAGGCACTGGCCGGCGAACTGCCCATCATTGCCGCCGGAGGCATTACCAGCGGAACGCGCGCACACGCCAAACTTGCAGCGGGCGCCACATTGGTCCATATTTACAGTGGCCTCATTTACCGCGGTCCGCAGCTTGTCGCCGAGTGCATTGAAGCGACTGGCCTTGGGCGCTGAAGTTACAATTCGACTCGCACTTGCACAAGAACCGTTAAAAGCGAGATAATTTGACTTCCACCAATTCTCGTGGGCCAGACATGGTTATCTGCGCATCATGACCAGCTATCTTTTTATTGTTCTTGGCGCTGTCCTAGTCAATAACGTTGTCTTCGTCCGCATTCTCGGACTGTGCCCTTTTATGGGCGTATCGAAGAAGCTTGAAACCGCACTTGGCATGGGGGCGGCGACTACCTTCGTCCTCACCATGGCCTGCGGTGCCAGCTACGTCATCGACCGCTGGCTGCTGATACCAAACCAGCTCGAATATCTGCGTACGCTGTCCTTCATCGTCACCATCGCTGCCATCGTGCAACTCACAGAACTGGTGATCCAGAAAACCAGCCCGGTGCTGCACCAAGTACTGGGCATCTACCTGCCGCTGATCACGACCAATTGCGCGGTACTCGGCATCCCGCTGCTCAACGTCAGCCTGCGTCACAACTTCCTCGAATCGCTGCTGTTCGGCTTTGGCAGCGCAGTCGGCTTCACGCTCGCACTGATCCTGTTCGCCGGCATCCGCGAGAGGCTCGAAGCCGCGGACGTTCCAATCCATTTCCGGGGTACCGCGATCGCCATGATTACCGCGGGCCTGATGAGCCTCGCCTTCATGGGTTTCGCCGGACTGGACAAGTACAAGTAGCCATGCTTGAAGCGATTCTGGTCATGGCGCTGGGCGCCGTATTGCTCGGTGCCGCGCTTGGATACGCGGCCGTTCGCTTCCGCGTCGAAGGCGATCCGCTGGTCGAAAAGATCGATGCCATTCTCCCGCAAACCCAATGCGGACAATGCGGGTTCCCGGGTTGCAAACCCTACGCGCAGGCCATTGCAAAAGGGGAAGCGGAGATAAACCAGTGTCCGCCCGGCGGCGATGAAGGCATTCACAAGCTGGCAGACCTGCTGGGGCGGGAATTCAAATCGCTATCGGCGGAACATGGCATTGAAAAGCCGAAATCCATAGCTGTCATCGATGAACAGGCCTGCATCGGCTGCACGCTTTGCATCCAGGCCTGCCCGGTGGATGCCATAGTCGGCGCGGCGAAGCAGATGCACACCGTGGTCGGCGCTCAATGCACGGGGTGCGAACTGTGCATCGCACCCTGCCCCGTGGACTGTATCCGCATGGAACCCATCCTCGAAACCGTGGATACCTGGAAGTGGAAATATCCGGTGATCCCACTCAGGTCGGCAGCATGATCTCCATGCTTTTCAACTTCAAGGGAGGCGTCAAGCCCGCTTCCCACAAGGACGAGTCAGCGCAGGCGCCGATTCGCGTTGCGCCGCTGCCCTCACACCTGGTGGTACCACTGCGCCAGAGCGCCCGTGCCGTGGCACGCTGTGTGGTTGAGCCGGGTCGAGTCGTTCTGAAGGGAGATGTCATTGCGGTGCCTGAAGGGCCGATGTGCACGGCAGTCCATGCACCCAGTTCAGGGACAGTGCGCGCCATCGCACCGCAGCCAATACCACATCCCTCGGGACTGCCGGCCCCCAGCATAGTCATCGAGCCCGACGGGGAAGACCGCTGGGTCGAGCGTAAGCGCTTCGACTACCGCACCTCCACGGCGCAGCAAACGCGCGACTATCTGCGCGATTGCGGTATTGTCGGCCTCGGCGGCGCCGGCTTTCCGAGCCATATCAAGCTAGGCCCTGGCGAAGCCGGCATCGAAACCCTGATCCTCAACGGCGCTGAGTGCGAACCCTGGATAACCTGCGATGACCGGTTGATGCGCGAACGGGCCGACGGGATCCTCGCCGGGGCAGACATCATGCGCCATGTCACGGGTGCCCGCCGCGTCCTGATCGGCATCGAGGACAACAAGCCGCAAGCGATCGAAGCGATGCAAACCGCCGTGCAAAGTCTCGGAAATAGCGTCATGCAAGTGATCGCCGTTCCGACGCGCTACCCGGCCGGTGGTGAAAAGCAACTGATCCGGACGCTGACCGGTATTGAAATTCCGTACGGAAAACTGGGGACGCACTTTGGTGTCCAGTGCTTCAATGTTGGCTCGGCGTACGCCGTATTCCGTGCGGTCGAACATGGCGAGCCCCTGGTTTCGCGCGTGCTTACGCTGAGTGGAAACATGGCCAAGCCGGGCAATTTCGAAGTTCTCATAGGCACCCCGATCCGCGAATTGTTACCGCTGGCCGGACCACACGCAGATACCGATCGTTACCTGATGGGTGGGCCGATGATGGGCGTCGCGCTGCAGACCCTCGACACTCCCGTTATCAAGGGAACCAACTGCATCCTCGCCGGATCACCAGCGCTGTTCCCGCCGCCGCCACCGGAGATGCCCTGTATCCGCTGTGGCGCATGCGCCCTCGCCTGCCCGGCCGAACTGCAACCTTTCGAACTGTACTGGTTCAGCAGAGCTAAAATATTCGGCAAGGCGCAGGAATACAGCCTCTTCGATTGCATCGAATGCGGGTGTTGTTCCTACGTCTGTCCATCGCGCATACCGCTGGTCGATTACTTCCGCTTCGCCAAGGGCGAAATCTGGGCACGGGAGAGGGAGAAGACTGCGGCGGACATCGCCCGCGAACGCTACGAACAACGGCTCGCCCGCGAGGAGCGTGAGAAGGCCGAAAAAGCCGCCAAGCTTGCCGCCAAGACCGCGGCTGGACGGGAGAAAGCCGCTGCCGCCCTTGCCGAAGTCGCGAAGCCCGCCACCACGCCCGAGGAAGACGCCAAGAAAGCCCTGATCGCCGCCGCACTGGAACGCGCGAAGGCGCAGAAAGAACAGGCGCACCCGGAAAACACCGGCAACCTGAGCCCGGAACAGCAAGCAGAGGTTGCCGCCATCGAAGAACGCCGCGCCGAGATTCGCGAAATGGCAAAGCCGCACCTGCGGCAGGACGACTAGACAAGATCGCAAAAACTTCGTGAACAACTCACCCTACATCCTCAAACCAGCCAGCGTCCGCTCCGTGATGTTACGTGTGCTGTGCGCGCTGCTACCCGGCATCGCGATCTACGTCTGGTTCTTCGGCGCCGCTATCCTGCTGCAAATTGCGCTCACCTCGATCACCGCGCTCGCTGCCGAAGCGCTGATCCTCGGCCTGCGCGGCAAACCCCTCAAACAGTTCCTGACTGACGGCTCCGCCCTTGTCACGGCTTGGCTGATCGCCCTCACCTTTCCTTCCATCGCGCCGTGGTGGTTGACAGTTCTGGGGACGATTCTGGCCATCGTTGTTGCCAAACAACTCTATGGCGGCCTCGGCCAGAATCCGTTCAATCCGGCAATGGTCGCCTTCGCATTGATGATTGTCGCCTACCCATCGCTGATGTCCCAGTGGCCGGCGGCCGGATCCACCGATTTTGCCGCGCAATGGCAGGCCATATTCGGCGCCCGCCAACTGGATGCAATCACCATGGCCACGCCGCTGGACGCGCTGCGCACCGTCCTGCGCGACCCTGAGCAACGCGCCGTGATAGCGGGGCTGTTGGGCGGCAATGCCACCTTCGGCAATATCGGGGGCCGCGGCTGGGAATGGGTCGCAGCAGGTTATCTGGCGGGGGGGCTGTGGCTGATACAACAGCGCGTCATCACTTGGCATATGCCCGCCGCCTTCCTCGCCACCCTGTTCGCCATTGCCGGTGTGTTTTCCCTGATCGATGCCACGCAATTTGCTCCACCGCTGTTTCACCTTCTCACCGGCGGCGCCATGCTGGGGGCTTTCTTCATCATCACCGACCCTGTCTCGGGCACGACCACGCCAAGGGGCAAGCTGATTTTCGCCGCTGGCGTCGCTACCCTGACCTGGATCATCCGCAACTTTGGCGCTTATCCCGACGGCATCGCTTTCGCCGTGCTGCTGATGAACATTGCCGCGCCACTGATCGACCGCTACACCCAGCCCGCCGTGTTCGGCCGTCGCAAGGCGGACGGAGATCCGCAATGAGCGAACCCGTCGAAGTCACACACAGGGAATCGAGCGTATTTCGCATATCGATGCGCACTGCCGGAATCATGCTGGCCTTCACCCTGGTATTCACTGCGCTCATGGCCGGCACCTTCCGCGCCACCGCGCCGCTGGTTGCGGCCAGCGCCCTAGTCGAGAAGCTGCGCCTGATCGGCGAAGTGCTGCCGCCCGGCGAGTACGACAACGACCTGATGGCCGATGCGATCATCCTGCCGCCGCAAAGAGCACTCGGACTCGACGAAGAAACCCGGATCTGGCGCGCGCGCAAGCAAGGCGCTCCGGCGGCACTGGTATTCGAAGCCGCCGCGCCGGACGGCTATTCCGGCCGCATCGGACTGATCGTCGCGGTTGCCGCAGACGGCAAACTGATCGCCGTGCGCGTCACCGCCCACAAGGAAACGCCGGGACTGGGCGACTATATCGACCCGAAAAAGGACAAGAACAAGACGCGGCCGTGGATCACGCAGTTCAGCAACCTGGGTTTCGATGCCGTGCCCGCCAAAAAATGGCGCGTGAAGAAGGACGGCGGCCACTTTGACCAGATGAGCGGCGCGACGATTTCGGCCCGCGCCGTCACCAATGCCAGCGGTCGCGCGCTGGCGTGGGCCGTGGAGAATAGGAACAAGCTGTTCGCCCTGCCTGCCAGCAGCCGATTTGAGGAGAACAAACCATGAGCGCCTACAAGGAAATTGCCTGGAATGGCATCTGGAAGCAGAACTCCATCCTCGCCCAGGTGCTGGGCCTGTGTCCGCTGCTGGCGGTGAGTACCAACCTGGTCAATGCAGTCAGCCTCGGCCTGGCCACCATCCTGGTCATGATGCTTGCCAACTTCGCGATTTCTGCGCTACGCGCCTTGATCCCTTACGAGATTCGCATCCCGGTGTTCATCCTGATCATCGCGGCGCTGGTGACGGTGGTCGACCTGGCCTTCAACGCCTTCCTGCACGACATGTACCTGGTGCTCGGCATTTTCATTCCGCTGATCGTCACCAACTGCATCGTGCTGGCCCGCGTCGAAGCCTTTGCCGCCAAGAACGGCCTGCGCGCAGCCACCGTCGACGGCCTGATGATGGGCATCGGCTTCGTATGGGTCATCGCCCTGCTGGGCGCCGTGCGCGAACTGATCGGTCAGGGCACGCTGTTTTCCGGCATCGAGATGGTCTTCCCGACGCTGTCCGGGTTCCAGATATTGCCTGTGGAATATCCGGGCTTCCTGATCGCCATGTTGCCGCCCGGCGCCTTCTTCGTCCTCGGCCTGCTGATCGCCGGCCGCAACTGGCT
>JAIOPW010000332.1 GCA_021413665.1 Rhodocyclales bacterium
CGGCCGCCGTGGCTTCCGGCCTTGCCAGCGCGCGCGCCTTCTCCGCCATCTGCGCCAATTGCTGGCGCGACAAATTCCTGATCTCGGCCAGGCGCGCCGGCGTCAACTGATCCTGGGGCAGCAGGATCGCCGCCCCGGCGCTGCTGAGGAAACGCGCGTTCGATGTCTGGTGGTCATCCACCGCGCGAGGGAAAGGCACCAGCAGGCTGGCGACGCCTGCTGCCGCCAGTTCCGCCACCGTCAGGGCGCCGGCGCGGCAGATCACCAGGTCGGCCCAGTCGTAGGCGCCGGCCATGTCATTGACGAAGGCCACGCACTCTGCCTTGACGCCGGCCGAGATGTAGTAACTCTTCAGCAGCGGCAGGTGCTTTTCCCCGGACTGGTGCACCACCAGCGGCCGCTCGTTTTCCGGCATCAGCGCCAGCGCCCTGGGCAAGGCTTCGTTGAGCGCCTGCGCGCCTAGACTTCCGCCGACGACAAGCACGCGCAAGGGGCCCTCATGTTGCGCATAACGAAGAGTCGGCGCCGGCAATGCGGCGATTTCCGGGCGTACCGGATTGCCCACCCAGTCGCCCTTCTTCAGCACCTCGGGGAAGCCGGTGAGGATGCGATCGGCGACGCCGGCCAGCACGCGGTTGGCGAGGCCGGCAACGGAGTTCTGTTCATGCAGCAGCAGTGGAATCCCTTGCAGGGAAGCCATCATGCCGCCGGGAAAGCTGATGTAGCCGCCCATGCCCAGCACCACGTCGGGCCGGATGCGCTTGAGCTGCGACCAGGCCTGGCTGAAACCGCGCAGCAGGTTGTAGGGCAGCAACAGCTTGCGCAGGATGCCCTTGCCGCGCAGTGCGGAAAAGCGCACCCAGGCCATCTCGTAGCCGCGCCCGGCGGTAAGCTGCGACTCCATGCCATCCGGGTTGCCCAGCCAGGCGATCTTCCAGCCCGCCGCCTTCAAGTGCTCGGCCACCGCCAGCCCCGGCATGATGTGCCCGCCCGTGCCGCCGGCCATGATGAGAAGCGTCCTGGTCATACCTGCTGCCCCCTCATCAATTGCCGGTTCTCCCAGTCAACCCGGAGCAAAATCCCGAGCGCCAGGCAATTGGCGACGATGCCGGAGCCGCCGAAGCTCATCAGCGGCAGGGTCAGGCCCTTGGTCGGCAGCAGGCCCATGTTCACGCCCATGTTGATGAAGCCCTGCACGCCGAGCCAGATGCCGATGCCTTGTGCCACCAGCCCGGCATGCACGCGGCCGAGCACCAGCGCCTGGCGGCCGATGGCGAAGGAGCGCTGCACCAATAGCGCAAACATTCCGACCACGGCGCAGACGCCGACGAAGCCGAGTTCCTCGGCGATCACTGCCAGCAGGAAATCGGTATGGGCCTCGGGCAGGTAGAACAGCTTTTCGACGCTGGCGCCAAGGCCGACGCCGAGCCACTCGCCGCGGCCGAAGGCGATCAGCGCGTGCGAAAGCTGGTAGCCCTTGCCGAAGGCGTCCTGCCAGGGATCCATGAAGCCGAAGATGCGCTCGCGCCGGTAGGGCGAAACCCAGATCATGATGACGAAGCTGACCGCGAGGATCACCACCAGGACGGCGAAGACGCGTGCGTTGATGCCGCCGAGGAAGAGGATGCCGGTGGCGATGCAGAGGATCACCACCAGCGCGCCGAAGTCCGGCTCCTTCAGCAGCAGGAAGCCGACCAGCACCATCACCAGCGCCATCGGCCCGAAACCGCGCATGAAGCTACCCATGTCATCCAGCTTGCGCGTGGTGTAGTCGGCGGCGTAGAGCACGACGAAGAGCTTCATCAATTCGGAGGGCTGCAGGTTGATCGGGCCGAGGCCGATCCAGCGCTGCGCGCCATTGACCGAACGCCCGACATGGGGAATCAACACCAGCAACAGCAGCGCGACGCCGGCCAGAAACAGCCAGGGTGCCGCCTGCTGCCACAGGCGCAGCGGAATCTGGAACGCCATCACGCCGGCCACCAGCCCGATGCACAAGAACACCGCATGACGAAACAGGAAGTAGGCGGACTGGTTGCCGGTGAAACGGCTGCCTTCGGCCATGGCGATCGACGACGAATACACCATCACCAGCCCGAGCAGCAGCAGACCGACCGCGGGCCACAGCAACAGGCCGTCGAGTTCGGCAGGGGCCTGGCTGGCCTGCGCCGCGTAGCCCCGGGTCATGCTCCGCGCTCCAGCGCGCGCACCGCGACAATGAAGGCTTGCGCCCGGTGCTCGTAATTGCGGAACATGTCGAAGCTGGCACACGCCGGCGACAGCAGCACGGCATCGCCCGGCTGCGCCAGCACATGGGCGCGGCGCACCGCATCCTCCATGTCGCCGGCGCTTTCGATCGCAACGCCGGCGGTGGAGCCGATGGCCTTTTCGATCAGCGGGCCGTCGCGCCCGATCAGCACGGCGGCGCGGGCATGGCGCGCGACAGCCTTGCGCAGCGGCGAAAAGTCCTGCCCCTTGCCGTCCCCCCCGAGGATCACCACGACCTTTCGATCGTGCTGAATCTCGGCAAGCCGAGCAGGTGCGCCATCGCTCCCGACCTCCCTTCCCGAGGAAGGGAGGCGACTCTTCCGGGCGGCCAGTTGGCCGCCAATCCCATTCAGGGCGGCAACCGTGGCGCCGACATTGGTGCCCTTGGAATCGTCGTACCAGACCACGCCATCCAGGTCGGCAATCTTTTCGACCCGGTGCGGCAGGCCGCTGAAACTGCGCAGGGCGGGCAACAAGGCGCTCGCGTCGAAGCCGAGGCTGGTACAAAGCGCCAGCGCGGCCATCGCGTTGGCGGCATTGTGCAGACCGGCCAGCGGCAATTCGGAAACCGGCAGCAGAAAGCGTTCGCCCTGCACCAGCCAGGATTCGCCGCGATTCGGGCGCAGGCCGAAATCGTCCTCGCCAGCCGGCGCGTCGAGTCCAAAGCTGATGATGTGGCGATCCGCCAGCACCATCCGGCATACGCGCGGATCGTTCCGATTGAGCACCTGGACGCCCGGCGCTCCTTCGGCGCTCTGGAATATCCGCGCCTTGGCCGAGGCGTATTCGTCGAGGTCGATGTAACGGTCGAGGTGGTCGTCGGAAATGTTGAGCACCGTCGCCGCCGCAGGATTCAGCGTCTCGGTGGTTTCGAGCTGGAAGCTCGACAGTTCCAGCACCCAGACCTGCGGCAGGGCGTTTGCGTCCTGGGCATCCATCAATGCCGTGAGCGCCGCCGGAGAAATGTTGCCGGCGACGCCCACCGTCTTGCCCGTCACGCGCAACAGATGCCCCGTCAGCGCCGTAGTGGTGGTCTTGCCGTTGGTGCCAGTGATCGCCAGCACCGGTACCGCGGCCGGCAGGCCCGCGTTCGCCGCACGCAGGCCCCGGGCGAACAGTTCAATCTCGCCGACCACGGGAATGCCGGCGGCACGGGCGTGGATCACCACCATCAGTCCACCCGAAAGTCCCGGCGAGAGGACGAGCAGATCGATGCCGGCCAGTAGCGCCTTGCCAAACTCGCCCGGGACAAAGTCGGCGCTGACGACGCGGCGACGCAGCTCGTCCAGGTAAGGCGGCGCGGCCCTCGTATCGGCCACCCGCACCCGCGCCCCCTGCCGCGCGCACCAGCACGCGGCGGCCAGCCCGGATTCACCGAGGCCGAGGACGAGGACGTGTTTGCCTTCCAGCTTCATCAGCGTATCTTCAGCGTCGACAAGCCGAACAGCACCAGCAGGATGGTGATGATCCAGAAGCGGACCACGACCTGGGTCTCCTTCCACCCGGTCTGCTCGAAGTGGTGGTGCAAAGGCGCCATGCGCAGGATGCGGCGGCCTTCGCCGTAACGCTTCTTGGTGTACTTGAACCAGCCCACCTGGAGCATCACCGACAGGGTCTCGGCGACGAACACGCCGCCCATGATGAAGAGCACGATTTCCTGGCGCGCCACCACCGCCACCGCGCCCAACGCCGCGCCCAGTGCGAGGGCGCCGACGTCGCCCATGAAGACCTCGGCCGGATAGGCGTTGAACCAGAGGAAGCCGAGGCCCGCGCCGGCCAGCGCGCCGCAGAACACCGTCAGTTCACCGGCGCCGGGGATGTAGGGCAGCAGCAGGTATTTCGAGAACACCGAGTTGCCCGCGACGTAGGCGAAGATGCCGAGCGCCGCGCCGACCAGCACGGTGGGCATGATGGCGAGGCCGTCGAGGCCGTCGGTCAGATTCACCGCGTTGCTGGTGCCGACAATCACCAGGTAAGTCAGCAGGATGAAACCGAACATGCCCAGCGGATAGGTCACGCTCTTGAAGAAGGGCACGATGAGGGCGGTCTGCTGCGGCAGTTCCAGGGTAAAGCCGGAAGACACCCACTGGAAGAACAACTGCACCACCTTTTCGTTGTTGGGCGCCGAAATCGAGAACGCCAGGTAGATCGCGGCGATCAGGCCCACCACCGACTGCCAGAAGAACTTGGCTCGTGCCGAGAGGCCATCGGGGTTGCGATAGACCACCTTGCGCCAGTCATCCACCCAGCCCACCGCGCCAAAGCCGAAGGTGACGATCAGCACGATCCAGATGAAGCGATTGGACAGGTCCGCCCACAGCAACGTCGACACGCCGAGCGAAATCAGGATCAGCGCGCCGCCCATGGTCGGCGTGCCGGCCTTGATCAGATGTGTCTGCGGGCCGTCGCTGCGCACCGACTGGCCGATCTTCTTCGCCGCCAGCCAGCGGATCACCGCCGGGCCGAAGACGAACGAAATGCTCAATGCGGTCATGGTCGCCAGCACCGCCCGCAGGGTGATGTAGCCGAAGACATTGAAGCCCCGGAAGTCCTTGGCGAGCCATTGGGCGAGTTCTAGCAACATGGGTAAACCTCTTTTGCCACAGAGGGCACAGAGAAGGGCAAAGGACAGAGACTTGGCAGGGCTTTCCTCCGTTGCCTGCCCGCGAAGGGGAATCCCGGGCACGCAGGGCGCCCCTGTATCCTCTGTGGCTGATTGGTTTTCATGGCTTTTCCGTAATCTCGTCCACCACCCGCTCCATGCGCATGAAGCGCGAACCCTTGACCAGCACCGTGGTCTGCGGCCCGAGTTCGTTCGACAGCGTCTTGACCAGGTCGTCGAGTCGCAGGAAATGCTCGCCGCCCTCGCCGAAATTGGCGGCCGCCGCCGCGGACAACTCGCCCAGACAGAGCATGCGGTCGATGCCGTGGCTCTTGGCATAGCCGCCGATCTCGTCGTGAAACTGGCCGGCGGCGGCGCCGGCCTCGCCCATGTCACCCATGACAAAAATGCGCCGGCCGGGTACGGCGGCCAGCACGTCGATCGCCGCGCGCATGGAATCGGGATTGGCGTTGTAGCTATCGTCCACCACCAGCGCCCC
>JAIOPW010000333.1 GCA_021413665.1 Rhodocyclales bacterium
CGCAGGGCGGGGATACGCTGGTCGTGCTTTCGGTGATCGACAATCTGGTCAAGGGGGCCGCCGGCCAGGCGGTGCAGAACATGAACCTGATGTTTGGTGTGGACGAATGTTCGGGTCTTTCGCAAGTTCCCGTCTTGCCCTGACGCTGCGGCGGCTACGCGGCCGCTTCGGCATTTCGGCGCCTCGCGTTGCGGTGCGGACGCACCTGCCGTGGCATTGGCGCGCACTGTCGGTGGTCGTCCTGTCCGGCGTATCGCTGGCTTTGGCCGGCTGGATCTATAGCGCGGGACAGAGTCTTGCCGGTTTTCACCAAGGAGCGAGCGAGACCGAAATCGCCGGAATGAAGGAGCGCATTGCGCAACTTGAGTCCGAACTGGAACGCACCCGAAAGGTGGCCAATGTCAGCGAAAGTCGGTTGCGGATCGAAAGCACTTCGCAGGAGCAGCTCGCCGTCCAGCTCAAGACCTTGGAAGAGGAAAACACGCGTCTCAAGTCCGATCTGGCGACCTTTGAAAGCCTGGCCGGCGAGCAGGTTGGAGAATCCGGCTTGGCGATCAGCCGCCTGCAGATTCTCCCTGGTAGCGGCGGCCAGTATCGCTATCGCCTCCTGTTGGCCCAAACAGGGACAAAAAAAGACAAGGAATTCAAAGGCATGCTTCAGCTAATGGCCACCGTGCAGCGAGGCAAGGAGACTGCTATCATGCAGTTTCCCGCCGTTGGTGATCCAGCGGCCAGTGCGTATCAGGTCAACTTCCGCTACTTTCGGCGTCTGGAAGGTACATTCAAGGTGGCCGCCGATGCGCGAGTCGAACGTGTCGAGGTGCGCTTGATCCAGGACGGCGTGGTCAAGGCAAGTCAGAGTGTGGCTCTTTGAGCGCCACGGTGCCAAAAATTCGCAATTCAGGTGAGGAGATTCAGGGATGTTTGGCAAGAAAACCAACAAGCCGCAAGGCCGCATTGACAGCTTGATCGGTGCCGGCACTTCGCTGGAGGGTGACGTGACCTTTACCGGTGGTCTGCGTGTCGATGGCGAGATCAAGGGCAATGTGCGCGCCACCGACGGTCAGCCGGCAACGCTGGTGATCAGTGAAAACGCAAGGATCGAGGGTGAAATCTCGGTTTCCCACATCGTGATCAACGGGACCGTGATCGGACCGGTCCATTCGAGCGATTTTCTGGAACTTCAGACGCGCGCACGGGTCACGGGTGATGTCGAGTACAGTACGATCGAGATGCATCTCGGCGCCGTGGTGCAGGGACGCCTGGTTCATCAGGGCCTGCCGGCGAAATCGGTAGAGCTGAAGCTTGCCGCCAGCAATTGACCCTCCGCACTATTGAAACCATAATTTCCGGACCTATTTATACTTGGATTGCGCCCCCCCACAGGAGAACACCATGAACGCACCCACCGAAATGCCTGCACCGCTGAATTTCACCGACAATGCCGCGAGCAAGGTCAAGGAACTGATCGCCGAGGAAGGTAACCCCGAGCTCAAGCTGCGGGTGTTTGTGACCGGCGGCGGATGCTCCGGTTTCCAGTACGGCTTTACCTTCGACGAGGTCACCAACGAAGACGATACCGTGATGGAAAAGAACGGCGTCTCCTTGCTGATCGACCCGATGAGCTATCAGTACCTGGTCGGTGCCGAAATCGATTACTCCGAAGGGCTTGAGGGTTCGCAATTCGTGATCAAGAACCCGAATGCCCAATCGACTTGCGGCTGCGGGTCGTCCTTCTCGGCCTGATTCCCGTCTTTCTTCCGAAAAAGCGTGGGGCGACAAACCCCGCGCTTTTTGTTTTGTCCGGGGTAACTACTCAGGCGCCACCGTTTCTGTCCTTCCCCTTCAAGGGAGGGCCGGGATGGGGATGGGATGTCACACGTTTTGACACCATCCCCACCCTACTCCCTTGAAGGGGAGGGAATTGCGAGACCAGTGCCGCGACCTGAGTAGATACTATCCGGGATAGATCGCGCCGAGTATGCGCGGGCCGCGGGCGCCGGTCACTTCGGGAAGGTTTCCGGTTTCGCCGCGCAGGGTGCGCCACGCCAGCCAGGCAAACGCCACGGCTTCCACCCAGTCCGCCGGCTGGTCCAGAGAGTCGGTGCTGGCGACACGGCGATCCGGCAGGCACTGTTGCAAGCGTGCCATGAGGGCGACGTTTTGCGCGCCGCCGCCACAGACGAAAAGCTCGTCGGGGTTGCCGCACCAGTTTTCAATGGCCAGGGCCGCCGATAGCACGGTAAGTTCCAGCAGGGTGGCCTGAACGTCCTCAGGCCGCTCTGTGCCATCCAGGTGCCGCTCCAGCCACGGCACATTGAATTCGTCGCGGCCGCAGCTCTTGGGTGGACTGGTGGCGAAGAAGGTATCGGCAAGCAGGCTGTGCAACAGTTCGGGAAGCACCTGCCCCTGTCCTGCCCAGTTTCCCGCCTCATCGTAGCGCAGCCCCTTGTGGCGCTCGATCCAGGCATCCATCAACAAGTTTCCGGGACCGCAGTCGAAACCCCGTACCGGTCGGCCCGGGTTCAGGTCGGTCAGGTTGGCGATGCCGCCGATATTGAGAATGACCCGATGGCGCTTCGGGTCGCCAAATGCCACCGCGTGAAAGGCCGGTACCAGCGGCGCACCCTGGCCTCCAGCGGCAATGTCGCGGCTGCGGAAATCAGCGACGACGGTGATGCCGGTCAGCTCGGCCAGTAGCGCGGGATTGTTCAACTGCGCGCTGTAGCCGGCTGCCGGCTGATGGCGGATGGTCTGTCCGTGGCAACCGATGGCCGCGACGTGTTCCGGATGGGTTCCCGACTTTGCCAGAACGTCCCGCACCGCTTCCGCATAGCAGTGCGCGAGCTGGTTGGCGAACAAGGCGGCGGCGTGGATTTCGTCGTGCCGTGCAGCTTGTAGTTGCAGGGCCTGCCGGCGAATGTCCGGCGAATAGGGGTGCCAGAACGTCGCCAGCGTGCGTGGGTGGCTGCCGGAGAAATCAACCAGCGCAGCATCGACGCCATCGAGGCTGGTGCCGGACATCAGCCCCACGACCAGCGACGTTGCCGGCGCCACGTCAGTCAGCCTGGGCGAGGTTGAATCCGCGAATCAGGTCGAGGCGAGCAAGATGAGCCTCGGTGCGCGCCCGGAACAGGCCAAGTTGCTGAGGCATCAAGGGCGGTGCGCTGGGCAGCGCCATCGCCAACGGATTCTGGTGCACGTCGCTGACGCGGAATTCGTAATGCAGGTGGGGGCCGCTGGCCAGTCCCGTGGCGCCGACGAAGCCGACCACATCGCCCTGGCTGACCCGATTGCCTTTGCGCAGGCCGGGGGCAAAGCCCGAGAGATGACCATAGAGCGTGGTGTAGCGGCTCTGGTGGCGGAGGATGACGACTTTGCCATAGCCTCCTTGCACGCCAACATACTCGACCGTGCCGTTGCCGGTCGCCTTTACCCGCGTACCCACCGGGGCGCCGTAGTCGATCCCCTTGTGCGCCCGCCATTTCTGCAAGACCGGGTGGAAGCGCGCCGAAGTGAAGCCCGACGTGATCCGGGAAAATTCCAGTGGCGAGCGCAGGAAGGCCTTGCGGATATTTTTGCCGTCGGCCGTGTAATAACCGCTGCTGTTCTCCCCGCCGGCAGGATCGGCGAACCAGGCGGCGCGGTAGGTCTTGCCGTTGTTCACGAATTCGGCGGCGAGGATGCGCCCGCTACGAACCGGGCGGCCAAGGTAATTGACCGATTCATAGGTCACGGCAAAGCGGTCGCCCTTGCGCAGGTCGCGATGGAAGTCGATGTCGCCGCCAAAAATATCCGCCAGTTGGGTGGCGACCGAATCGGGAATCCCTGCGGCATCCGATGCACCGAACAGCGAATAGCGGATTTCGGCAGTCTTCATGACCACTTGGGTTTCGAGCGGCAGCGCCTGTTCGGTGGCCGAGAACCGGTCTCCCTGGCGTTCAACCAGCAGGGCCTGGTCCTTGCCGCCATTGAGCGGGAAAACCAGCGTCTGCAGTTCGCCCCGTACCCCCGTCCGCGCCGTCAGGTTCTTGCCCGGGCTGAGCTGGCGGAACAAGGCTTGGGTCGTGGCGCTGCCTTTCAGGAAATCTGTCGCCGCCGGATCATCGACGCCGAGGCGCTGGAGCAATCCTGTCACCGTGTCGCCGCGCTGTACCCGTTCTTCGCGCAGGTAGCTCTGGCCGCTGTCTCCGGCGGCAATCAGGGGGGGCAAGGCGAGTTGTTCCACCACCTGCTGCCGCGGAAAGCCCTCTGGAGGACCGTCGTTCACTGTGCCAAGGGCGGCGACCATGCTGAACAGCGAAACGCCGACGACGCCGACTCCTGCCCAGAAAGGCCCGGGGCGTTCGGATCGGTAGTGAAGGAGTTGCGCTAAAATCCCGCTCTTGTTTTTGGGCAATTGGATGGGCGGACCGGCTTGAAAGTCGGGCGAGTGTAGCAAAAATCCCCCCTCCGTCAACCCGGGCTACCTCACATGGTCGATATCGACTCCCAACTGGCGCTGATCAAGCGCGGCGCCGACGAACTGCTGATTGAGTCCGAACTCGTCGAAAAACTCAAGTCCGGCCGCCCCTTGCGCGTCAAGGCCGGCTTCGACCCGACGGCGCCGGACCTCCATCTCGGGCATACCGTGCTGATCAACAAGCTGCGGCACTTTCAGGATCTCGGCCACCATGTGATGTTCCTGATCGGCGACTTCACCGGCATGATCGGCGATCCGAGCGGCAAGAACGCGACGCGCCCGCCGCTGTCCCGCGAACAAATTCTGGAGAACGCCGACACCTACCGCGAGCAGGTGTTCAAGATTCTCGACCCGCAGAAGACCGAGGTCTGCTTCAACTCGACCTGGTTCGAGCCGCTTGGCGCGGCCGGGATGATCAAGCTCGCCGCCCGCCACACCGTGGCGCGCATGCTGGAACGCGACGATTTTTCAAAGCGCTATACCGGCATGCCGCTGCTGGAGGGCCTGGACGGCGTCAACAAGATGTCGAAGTCACTCGGCAATTACATCGGCATCGCCGAGTCGCCCACCGAGATTTTCGGCAAGCTGATGTCGGTGTCGGATGATCTGATGTGGCGCTACTACGAACTGCTGTCGTTTCGCGGCAATTACGAGATTGCCCGCTTCAAGCGCGAAGTGGCCGACGGACGCAATCCGCGCGACATCAAGGTGCTGCTGGGACAGGAGATCGTCGCCCGCTTTCATTCGCCGGCGGATGCCGATGCCGCGCTGGCCGAGTTCGAGGCGCGTTTCCAGCGCGGCGTTTTGCCGGACGACATGCCCGAGATCACTGTTCCGGCGGGGTCGCTGGCGCAGGTACTCAAGGCCGCCGGACTGACGCCCAGCACCTCCGACGCGCTGCGCATGATCGAAGGTGGTGGCGTACGGATCAACGGCGAGAAAGTCGGCGATCGTGCTACGGCGCTGGGTGCCGGAGAGTGCGTTGTGTTGCAGGTGGGCAAGCGAAAATTCGCGCGCGTCACACTTGCGTGAAATTGATCGAGAAATTTTCGATGAAGTTGTTGACCAACGAAAATCGATCCGTATAATGCGCCCCTCTTCGCCGCTGCGTGCAACAAAGCGGTAACGTTCTTTAAAAACCAAA
>JAIOPW010000334.1 GCA_021413665.1 Rhodocyclales bacterium
GGGCTACTCCGCTGCCTTCCGCGCCGCCGACCTGGGCATGAAAACCGTCATCGTCGAACGCTATGCGACGCTGGGCGGCGTCTGCCTCAATGTCGGCTGCATCCCCTCGAAGGCGCTGCTGCATGTCGCCGCGGTGATGGACGAAGCGACACACGCCAATGAACTCGGCATCAGCTTCGCCGCGCCCAAGGTCGACCTCGACAAGCTCCGCGCGCACAAGGAAAAGGTGGTCGGCAAACTGACCGGCGGCCTCTCCGGCATGGCCAAGGCGCGCAAGGTCGAGGCCGTGCGCGGCTACGGCCATTTCCTTGACGCCAACCACCTGGAAGTCGAAGAGACCACCGGATCGTCACAAGAGAAGACCGGCGGCACGAAGGTCGTCCGCTTCCAGAAATGCATCATCGCCGCCGGCTCTGCGGCCTTCCACCTGCCCTTCATTCCACGCGACCCGCGCATCGTCGATTCCACCGGCGCGCTGGAACTGCGCTTCGTGCCGCAACGGATGCTGGTGATCGGCGGCGGCATCATCGGCCTGGAGATGGCGACGGTGTATTCGACGCTGGGCGCCAAGGTCGACGTGGTCGAGATGCTCGACGGCCTGATGCAGGGCCCGGACCGCGACCTGGTCAAGGTATGGGAAAAACAGAACGCCAAACGCTTCGACAAAGTCATGCTGAAGACCAAGACTGTCGCGGTGGACGCGAAGCCCGACGGCCTCTGGGTCAAGTTCGAAGGCGAGCAGGCGCCTGCGGAAACACAGCGCTACGACATGATCCTGCAATCCGCCGGGCGCAGCCCGAACGGCAACAAGATCGGTGCCGACAAGGCCGGCGTGGTCGTGAACGAGCGTGGCTTCATCCCGGTCGACAGCCAGATGCGCACCACTGTGCCGCACATCTTCGCCATCGGCGACATCGTCGGCCAGCCCATGCTCGCGCACAAGGCGGTGCACGAGGCGCATGTGGCGGCCGAAGTGGCGGCGGGACAGAAGAGCCATTTCGACGCCGCGGTGATTCCCGGCGTCGCCTACACACACCCCGAAGTCGCCTGGGTCGGCGTCGGCGAGGACGAGGCGAAAAAGGCCGGCCGCAAGGCCAGCGTCGCCAAGTTCCCGTGGGCGGCTTCCGGCCGCGCGATAGCAAACGGCGCCGAGTACGGTTTCACCAAGCTGGTGTTCGATGAGGAAACCCATCGCATCATCGGCGGCAGCATTGTCGGCCCCAACGCCGGCGACATGATCGGCGAAATTGCCTTGGCCATCGAGATGGGCGCGGACGCCATCGACATCGGCAAGACCATCCATCCGCATCCGACCCTGGGCGAAACCATCGGCATGGCCGCCGAGGTGGCGCACGGCTCCTGCACCGACCTGCCCCCCATGCGCAAGCGGTAAAATCCGCCCCTCAACAACGGAGCGAAAAGATGACCCAGGACGAACTGAAGCAGGCGGTGGCGCGCGCCGCCCGCGATTACGTGGCCGACCGGCTGCCGATCGGGGCAATTCTGGGAGTCGGCACCGGCTCCACGGCGAATTTCTTCATCGACGAAATCGCCGGCATCAAGGATCGCCTCGGCGGCGCCGTTGCCAGTTCCGAGGCAACCGCAAAGCGCCTCTCCGGCCACGGCATTCGCATACTCGACCTCAACGACATCGACGCCATCGGCATCTATGTCGACGGCGCGGACGAGATCGATGCCAGCATGGCCATGGTCAAGGGTGGTGGTGGCGCGCTGACGCGTGAGAAAATCGTCGCCGCCGTGGCCGGTACCTTTGTCTGCATCTGCGACGCTTCCAAACGGGTGCCGGTCATGGGAAAGTTTCCGCTACCGGTGGAAGTGATCCCGATGGCGAGCGCCTACGTTGGTCGCGAACTGGAGAAGCTGGGCGGCACGCCGAAGTTGCGCGAGGGCATGGTCACCGACAACGGCAACCTGATCCTCGACGTGCATGGGCTCTCGATCACCGATCCGGTCGGCCTCGAAGTACGCATCAACCAGATCGTCGGCGTCGTCACCAACGGCATCTTCGCCAAGCGCGGCGCGGATGTGTTGCTGCTTGCCGCGCCGGAAGGTGTGCAGACCTACACTCGCTGAAATAAATCCTTCACACGCCGTCGCTATAGTGTCGGCTTTGCCAATACGGGTGGCTGTATGAACCAGGAACACATCGTCAAGCAGTTCGATGCCGATCTCGAAGGCCTGCGCACGCGCGTTCTGGCGATGGGCGGCCTGGTCGAGCAGCAGGTCATTCGCGCCATGGAAGGCCTGCAAACCGGCGACATCGCGCTGATCGAACAGGTGATCGCCACCGACCGCCAGGTCAACCGGCACGAAGTCGAACTCGACGAAGCCTGCAACCATGTCATCGCCAAACGCCAGCCGGCGGCCGTCGACCTGCGCATGATCATGACCGTGGTGAAGACCATCACCGACCTCGAGCGCATCGGCGACGAAGCGAAGAAGATCGCCAAGATGGCCCGCGCCATCCATGGCAGCGACACCCGCAGCGTGCCGCGCGTCGACCTGCGCGCGCCGGCGGACATCGCCGTCGCGATGCTGCGCAAGGCCCTCGATGCCTTCGCCCGCCTCGACGTGAACATGTCGGCCGAGGTGGTACGCCAGGATCGCGAAGTCGATGCCGGCTTCAAGGCCGCCATGCGCCAGCTCATCACCTTCATGATGGAAGACCCACGCACCATTTCGAGCTCGCTCGACCTGCTGTTCATCGCCCGCTCCATCGAGCGCATCGGCGACCACGCCAAAAATATTTCCGAGTACGTCGTCTACCTCGTCAAGGGGCGCGACGTGAGGCACATCGGGCTGGAAGCGATGGAAAAGGAAGTCGCCGCGAGGTAAGGAAGAACGAAGGCCCCGCCTGCCGGAAATTCCGCTTCGCGGGCCGGCAAAGCGGAACCCGGGTGTGTCGAGACCTCGGGCCGGCGAAACCAAAGGGGCGCCATGCGCCCCTTTTTTCCTGCCTGCCGCCTACCTTCCCGACTGTGTCATTTGGCCGGCGGCACGTAGCCTCCGACCTGGTCGGCGCCATCGCCGAAGAAGTGCTTCTGCACCTGCTCCGCGAGGTACTTCCGGTGCTGCGCGTCGGCCAGGCTCAGGCGATTCTCGTTGATGATCATCGTCTGCAGCTTGATCCATTGCTGCCAGGCTTCCTTCGAAACGTTCTCATACAGCTTCCTGCCCATTTCGCCCGGCATCGGCGGCAGGTCCAGACCTTCGGCCTCGCGCCCGAGCTTGATGCAATTGACCATGCGTGCCACGGTGTTTCCTTTCGCAATGAATGTATTGAAGCCCGCAGTCTACATCGAATCCTACAGCGCCTTCACCAGCACCTTCGACCGCCGCTGCAGGTTGTAGAGTTCGCGGCGCGCCTCGGGCAGGGCGTCGACACCGGCCTCGACGAAGCCGCGCTCGATGAACCAGTGCGCGGTGCGGGTGGTGAGCACGAACAGGCGCTTCAGCTTCAGCTTTTTTGCGCGCGCTTCCACATAGCTGCGCAACTGATCGCCATAGCCGCAGCGGCGAAAATCGGGCATCACCGCCAGGCAGGCCAGCTCCGCCGACTTCTCGGTCGAAAAGGGATAGACCGCGGCGCAGCCGACGATCACGCCGTCGTGCTCGACCACCGAGAAGCGGGTGATTTCCATTTCCAGCCGCTCGCGGCCGCGCTTGACCAGGGTGCCGTCGGCTTCGAGCGGTTCGATCAGGCCGAGGATGGCGCCGACGTCGTCGACCGTGGCGTCGCGCAAGCGCGCCAGCGGGGCGCTGGTCATGACGGTGCCGACGCCGTCGCGTGTGAAGAATTCCATGAGCATCGCACCGTCGGCCTGGCGATCAAGGAAATGCACGCGGCCGATGCCGGCGCGGCAAGCGCGCACGGCACTGGGCAGGACGCGGGCGATTTCCGGCGCCTGGGCGGCCAGATGCCTGGCGGAAAGTTTTCCCGCTTCGTCAGCGGTAAGGGCATCGATCAGGGCGCCCTTGGGGTTAACCAGCCCGGGGGCATCGCACAGATAGATCAACTTGTCGGCCTTGACCGAGACCGCGACGGCTTCCGCGACTTCTTCCCACGCGAGGTTGAAGATTTCGCCGGTCGGCGAGGCGCCGATCGGGGTGATCAGCACCACGTTCTCCTGCGCCAGGTCGGCCTGGATTTCCTCGGCGATCACCTTGCGCACGGCGCCGGTGTATTGGAAGTCGATGCCATCGACCACGCCGACCGGGCGCGCCGTGATGAAATTGCCGCCGGTGACGCGCAGGAAAGCGCCGGCCATCGGCGTGTTGGGCAGGCCCTGCGAAAGCAGCGCCTCGATCTCGATGCGGGTCACGCCCATCGCGCGCTTGACGCATTCCAGCGCCTCGGCATCGGTGACGCGCAGACCCTTGTGGAACTTCGGCGTCAGGCCACGCGCCTGCATCTCGGCGTCGATCTGCGGCCGCGCGCCATGCACCAGCACCAGACGGATGCCCATGCTGTCGAGCAGCGCGATGTCGTGGATCAGCGCCTGCGCGGCACCGGCTTCGAGCACTTCGCCGCCGAAGGCGATGACAAAAGTACGACCGCGAAAGGCGTGGATGTAGGGCGCCGCCTGGCGCACCCAGGCGACCAGGCGGGCGTCGGTATCGGGCTGGCTGCTGCGGGTTTCCAGGGTCATGGGGCGGACTTGCCTTTCTTCGATGCTGCCTTCTTTGCGACCGGCCCGGGTGTCCTTGGCGCCACGGGCTTCGGCGGAACCTTCGCTGCCGCTGGCTTGGCCGCGGGTTTGGGTGGCACCTTGGCGAGCTCGGGCCTCGACACAACTTTCGGCTCTTTTGGCGCCTTGGATTCCTTCAGCTTTTTCAGCTTCTTGTCGGCATCCTTGGGCGGCTTTTCCGTCTTTGATTTCGGCAAGGGCTTGCCGTCGAGTTCGGCTTCGAGCCGTTCGCAGATCGTACGCAGGATCTTCACGCGCGCATAGGCCTTGTCGTTGGCTTCGACCAGGGTCCACGGCGCCGTGCCTGTGCTGGTGCGGTCGACCATGTCGCAGATCGCCGCCTGGTAGGCGTCCCACTTCTCGCGGTTGCGCCAGTCTTCCTCGGTGATCTTGAAGCGCTTGAACTCAATCTTCTCGCGCTCCTTGAAACGCTTGAGTTGCTCTTCCTGGCTGACTTGCAGCCAGAACTTGCAGACGATGGCGCCGGCTTCGGACAACTCGTGCTCGAAGTCGTTGATCTCGGAATAAGCGCGCAGCCAGTCGTTCTCGGAGCAGAAGCCCTCGACCCGTTCGACCAGCACGCGACCGTACCAGGTGCGGTCGAAAATGGCGAAGCGGCCACGGCGCGGCATGTGCCGCCAGAAACGCCACAGGTAGGGCTGGGCGCGTTCTTCCTCGGTCGGCGCCGCGACCGGAATGACCTGGTATTGCCGCGCATCGAGCGAGGCGGCTATGCGGCGGATGGCGCCGCCCTTGCCGGCAGCGTCCGCCCCTTCGAAGGCGCAGACCAGGGAACGTCCCTTGAAGCGCGGATCGCGCGCCAGCTCGGACAGCTTGCCCTGCCAGTGCGCCAGTTGGTCGTCGTATTCCCTTTCCGTCAGCTTGTGCTTGAGATTGAGTTCCGAAAGCACGTTGCGACCGTCGATGTTCACCCGCATCGGCGGCGCCACCGGAGTGTCCTGCCTGTCGCCGCTGGCGAGTTTCTGCCGCATCGCGTCGAGCAGGATCTTGCCCACCGTCAGCGAGCGATAGCGGTCTTCAGTACCTTCGATGATGATCCACGGCGCCCACGGGGTGTTGGTCATGCGCAGCAAGTGGCCGACGACGTCCTGCAGCTTGTCGTAGGTCTTGAGGCGGTCCCAGTTCCACTTGGTGACGCGCCACGCGGTGCGTGGGTCTTTCTCCAGCGCCCGCAGCCTGCGTTTCTGGCCGTCCTTGGTCAGGTGGAACCAGAACTTGAGCACCAGCGCGCCTTCATTGACCAGCATGGCCTCGAAGCGGTTGATCTGGTCGATGCGCGCATCGAGTTCGCCCTTCGACATCTCGCCCATGATGCGGTGGCGGATCGGGTCGGAGTACCACGATCCGGCAAAGATGCCGACGCGACCCTTGGGTGGCAGCGCACGCCAGTAGCGCCACATGACGGGACGGTCGCGCTCCTCATCAGTGGGTTCGGAAAACGCGAGGGTGGAGATGAAGCGCGGGTCCATCCACTCGTAGAGCACGTTGATGGTCTCGCCCTTGCCCGCGCCGTCCTGCCCGCTGACCAGCACGATGACCGGGATCTTGCCGTTCTCCTTCAGGTCGAACTGGGCGTCGAGCAGCGCGGCGCGCAGGGCCGGCACAGCCTTCTTGTAGGTGTCCTTGTCGATCTTGTGACCGATTTCCGCAGATTCGAACATTACCAATCTCCCCAAAGTGCCATCATGGCCGCCAAAGCGCCGAGCCCGGCGGTTTCGGTGCGCAACACGCGCGGCCCCAAGCCAACCGGCTTGAAACCGGCGGCGCGCGCCGCCAGCAGCTCGCCTTCCTCAAATCCGCCTTCCGGGCCCACCAGCAGGCTGACCGGTCCTTCGGGCGCCGTCAGGTCGCGCAGGCGCACGGCCACTCCGGGCGCACAGACGAACCGCAAGCCATTCTCCTGCGCTGCGATTCCAAGATATTGCGGCAGATCAAGGATTGGCGCTACGGCGGGAACGCGATTGCGCCCGGATTGCTCGCAGGCCGCAATGGCGATGTTGCGCCAGTGTTCGACGCGACGCTCCGCGCGGTCGCCGGCAAGGCGCACCACGCTGCGCTTGGCCGCCACCGGCTGGATGCGGCGCACGCCCAGTTCAACGGCCTTCTGCACCACCAGGTCCATTTTGTCGCCGGAAGGCAGCCCTTGCACCAGTGTCAGGTTCAGCGGCGATTCCCAATCGGCATCGTCGAACTCGTGCAGCGTCGCGCGCAGGCTCTTGCCAACCGGGTGGAGCGTGGCCCGCCACTGCCCGCCACGCCCGTCGAACAGGATCGCCGCGTCGCCGGCGCCGACTCGCAGCACCTTCAGCGCATGATGGGCGGCATCGGCGGCCAGTTCCACGGTGGCGCCCGGGTGCAGCGGGAAGGGACAGAAGAATCTCGGTATCATGTTCGGATTATCGCCAATATTTGGAAGCAACGCATGGTCAGCCTTTCCCCGCCCGTCTGCGACTTTGGCCGCCCCGCCATCGATTTCGACCTGCCGGGCGTCGATGGCCGACGCCATACGCTCGCCAGCGTCCGAGGCCCCGGAGGCTTGCTGGTGATGTTCATCTGCAACCACTGCCCCTACGTCAAGGCCGTGATCCACCGCATCGTGCGCGACGCGACGGAACTGGCCACCCTGGGTATAGGCAGCATCGCCATCATGAGCAACGACCCGGGCGACTACCCGGAGGACTCCTGGCCAAACATGGAACGCATCGCACGCGACCTGGCGTTTCCCTTTCCCTACGTGCTGGACGAATCGCAGGAAGTGGCGAAGGCCTACGGCGCCGTGTGCACCCCGGATTTCTTCGGCTACAACGCCGGGCTGGAGTTGCAGTATCGCGGCCGGCTGGACGCGTCGCGCAAGGACGCCGCGCCGGAATCCGCACACCGCGACTTGTTTGATGCGATGAAGCGGGTGGCGCTGAGCGGAAAGGGTCCGGCAGGGCAGGTCCCGAGTATCGGCTGCTCGATCAAGTGGCGGAGTTCATGAGGGTCGTTGTCTTCCTGGCTGCTCTCATGGCCATGCCTTCGGCCTGGGCCGTCGACAACGTGCTGCTGATCCAGCTTCAGCCGGGCGGCGCCTACAGGGTGTGGCACACCGAAGGCGAAAGCCAGCTTACCTACGACGAAGTCATGGCGCTGGAGGCGACCGCCAGGCCTGGAGGTGGCGAAGAAATGGCAACCGGCGCCGGACCGGCACGTGCCCATGAAACCAGCGATGGCGTGACGATCAGCCTGTCCGCGGCCCGCAATGACAATTTCCTGCTGCTCGATCGCGACGATTGCGGCCATGTCCGGGTCTGGCATTCCGCCGGCGCCACCAACCTGCCTGAAGACCAGATTACCGACATCTTCATCAGCGCCCTGCCCGGAGGCGGCAAGCGCGTCACCGCGGGCGACTACCAGGTCAAGGCTTTCATCACGAAGCTGGGGGTCACCGCTTCGCTGTGGAGCGCAAAACCTAAATAGCCGGCGCCTGCTTGCCGACCTGTGCCTCGATCAGGCGCGAGCCCTCGCTGTCCATGAACTGAACAAAGGCGGTGGCCGCCGGCATCAGTCGCTTGTCGGTGCGATAGACCAGGCGCCACTGGCGCTTCACCGGCGTACCATTGATGTTCAGCCGCACCAGGCGTCCCACCGAGCGCTCGAGCCCGATCGTGTGTTCCGAGATGAAGGACAAGCCAAGTCCCGCCATGACGGCCTGCTTGATGGTCTCGTTGCTGCCCAATTCCATCGTCGCGCCGGCCGGCACCTTGTGTTCCGCGAGGAAGCGTTCCAGCGCCCCGCGCGTGCCGGAGCCGGGTTCGCGGATCAGCAAGGTCTCGGCGGCCAGGCGCTGCGGGTCGATGCGCCGTTTGCCGGCCAGCGGGTGGTCGGGCGCGGCGATGAACACCAGCGGATGTTCGGCAAAGATCTTGGCCACTGTTTCGAACTCGTTCGGCGGCGTGCCCATGATGGCGAGGTCGATGCCGTTTTCCGCCAGGTGGCGGACGATGGTGCCACGGTTGTTGACCGTCAACTCCATTTCGACGCCCGGATGCCGACGGCGGAATTCGGCCAGCAGCGCAGGGGCGAAGTACTTGGCGGTGCTGACCACGCCGATCTTGAGGCGGCCTGATTCGACCCCCTTCAGCGCGGCCAGCGCTTCGCCGGCCTCACGCAACTGCTCGGCGATGCGCCGCGCCTGACGCGCCACTTCCTCGCCGGCGGCGGTGAGGCGCACCTTCTTGCCGGCCTGCTCGGTCAGCGGCAGCCCGGCCAGTTCTTCCAGCGCCTGCACCTGCATGGACACCGCGGGCTGCGTCAGGTGCAGTTCCTCGGCAGCGCGCGAGAAGGAGAGGTGGCGGGCGACCGCCTCGAATATCTTCAACTGGCGCAGGGTGACGTTTTTCATGGCTGCCGGGGCCTTCAGGATCGATAGCATTGCGCGACGGGAGTGCGTTGATCTTATCACCGCCATAAGAAAGCGTGACTGTTGCTTATGGATGCTTGGCGGCTATGCTGTCTCCCATGTTGCAAGCCCTGATCTTCGATGTCGATGGCACGCTGGCCGATACCGAGCGCGACGGCCATCGTCCGGCCTTCAACGCCGCCTTTGCCGAGGCCGGCCTTGCCTGGGACTGGGACGAGGCGCTCTACGGCGAACTGCTGGAAGTCACCGGCGGCAAGGAGCGGATTCGCTTTTTCTGCGCGCGCCACGCCCCGGAATTCCTCCAACCACCGGATGCCGATGCACGCATCCGTGACCTGCATGCGGCCAAGACGCGGCACTACGTGAAGCTCTGCGCACAAGGAATTCCGCTGCGCCCGGGCGTCGCGGCTTTGCTGCGCGAAGCGCGCGCCACCGGCCTGCGCCTGGCCATTGCCACCACCACCACGCCGGAAAACATCACTGCCCTGCTTGCCCCCGATGTGCTGGCGCTGTTCGAGAAAGTCGGCGCTGGCGACACGGTGCCGAACAAAAAGCCGGCGCCGGATATTTACCAGTGGGTGCTGGCAGAACTCGGCTTGCCCGCCACGGCCTGCCTCGCCATCGAGGATTCGGCCAACGGCCTCAAGGCCAGCCGCGGAGCCGGGCTGGCCACCGTGATCACGCGCACCGCCTACACCGACGACCACGACTTTTCCGGTGCGCTGGCGCTGCTGCCGGACCTCGACCAGGTGACCGTGCCGCTGCTGCGTCACTGGCATGCATCCGCTTATGATC
>JAIOPW010000335.1 GCA_021413665.1 Rhodocyclales bacterium
AGAACGGGGTCGGCAAGACCACGCTGCTGCGCCTCCTGGCCGGCGAGAAGCTCGGCGGCCTGACGCCTCTGGGCGGCAAGGTGAAATGGGCCGAGAAGGCGCGGCCCGGCGTCTTCGCCCAGGACCATGCGGCGGACTTCGCCGACAAGACGCCGCTGACCGAATGGATCGTGCAGTGGGTGCGCGCCGGCGGCTACGACGGCGGCGATGTCGAAACCCTGGTGCGCGGCACGTTGGGCCGCCTGCTGTTCTCCGGCGACGAGGCGAAGAAGCCCGTCAATGTGATTTCCGGCGGCGAACAGGGCCGCATGCTGTTCGGCAAGCTGATGCTGCTCAGGAACAACGTGCTGCTGATGGACGAGCCGACCAACCACCTCGACATGGAATCGATCGAATCGCTCAACACCGCGCTGGAAAAATACCCCGGCACGCTGATCTTCGTCTCGCACGATCGCGAGTTCGTCTCCTCGCTGGCGACGCGCATCATAGACATCAAGCCGGACCGGGCCATCATCGACTATCGCGGCAGCTACGAGGAGTACCTCGCCAGCCAGGGCCTGGGATGAAGCTGCTGCGCGGTCCCGCCCGCTTCATCCTGAAACTCCTCGGCTGGAAGCTGGTCGACCTGCCGCAACGACCGGCGCAGGCCGTGGTTATCGCCTATCCGCACACCTCGAACTGGGATTTCCCGATGACGCTGCTGGCACTGGCGGCGCTGCCCTACGGAGCGCAATGGGTGGCCAAGGACAGCCTGTTTCGAGGCATCTTCGGCCCCATCATGCGCGGCCTCGGCGGCGTCGCGGTGAACCGGCGCGAGCGCACCGGCTTCGTCGAACGGGTGGCCGAGGAGTTCCGCCGCCGCGACAACCTGCACCTGATCATCGCCACCGAAGGCACGCGCCGCCTGCAGGCCGGATGGAAGTCGGGCTTCTACCGCATCGCTCTGGCCGCCGGCGTGCCGGTCATCATGAACCATCACGCTGTCGGGCGACGAAGCCGCCGACATGACGCGGATCGCGGCCTGCTACGAAGGTCGCCGCGGCCGCCACCACCAAAACGCTTCCCCCATCCGCCTCCTATGATTCTGCTGCGCGACCTCGGTTTTTCCCGCAACGGCGAGGCGCTGGTCACCGGCGCCACGCTGCAGTTGCACCCCGGCTGGAAGGTCGGCCTCACCGGCGCCAACGGCTGCGGCAAGTCCTCCTTCCTCGGCCTCTTGCGCGGCGAACTGCATGCCGACCGTGGCGACCTGGAACGCCCGCCCGGCTGGGTGCTGGCCCACGTCGCCCAGGACACGCCGGCGCTGCCTGATGCCGCGCTCGAGTTCGTGCTCGACGGCGATGCTGAACTGCGCCAGATCGAACGCGACCTCATCGCCGCCGAGGAGCATCACGACGACCATCACGGCGGCGAGCAGATCGGCCTGCTGCATTCCCGACTGGGCGAAATCGACGGCTATGCGGCGCCGGCGCGTGCCGCCGCCCTGATGCACGGCCTCGGCTTTTCCGACGAGGACTACCAGCGCCCGGTGGCCGAGTTCTCCGGCGGCTGGCGCGTGCGCCTCAACCTGGCGCGTGCCCTGATGTGCCGTTCGGACCTGCTGCTGCTCGACGAGCCGACCAACCACCTCGACCTCGACGCCATCATCTGGCTCGAGGATTGGCTGAAGGGCTACGCCGGCACGCTGATCCTGATCTCCCACGACCGCGATTTCCTCGACGTCGTCACCAGCCACATCCTCGCCATCGAGGCCGGCAAGATGCAGTTGTTCACCGGCAACTATTCGGCCTGCGAACGCGCACGCGCCGAGCGCCTGGCCAACGACCTGGCGCTGGCCGCCAAACAGAAGCGTGAAGCGGCCCACCTGCAAAGCTACATCGACCGCTTCCGCGCCAAGGCCTCCAAGGCCCGCCAGGCCCAGAGCCGGATCAAGATGCTGGCCAAGATGGGCGACATCGTCGCCGCCCACATCGACACGCCGTTTTCCTTCAGCTTCCCCGAGCCGAGCGGCTTTTCCGATCCGCTGCTGCTGATCGACGACGCGAAAGTCGGCTACGGCGATACGGTGCTTTGCATACCTGGAACGCCGCTTCGCGGGCAGGTAATCTTCGACAAGCTCCGCTTCACGTTGCGCCCGGACAGCCGCATCGGCCTGCTCGGCCGCAACGGCGCCGGCAAGTCCACGCTGATGAAGCTGCTCGCCGGAGAGTTGCAGCCGCTGGC
>JAIOPW010000231.1 GCA_021413665.1 Rhodocyclales bacterium
CGGGGAGTGTGATGACGCCGCCGCGCCGGATTACTGGCGCAGCGGCGAGTTCAGCGTCATCGACATCGACCTGGATTCCTCGCAAATCATCGCGGCCGTTGCCACCGCCGCCACCGCTGCCCTGGATGTCGCCAAAGCCGCATTCGATGTCGCGGCGGTGGCGGTCGATACCGTGGCCAAGGGCATTTATGATGCCGCCAAAGCCGTCTTCCAGACCGCCGAGAATGCGTATTACTTTGGCGCCCGCACCGTGGATGCGGCCGTCCAGGCGACCTTCCAGGCGGCAAAGGATGCTTACGATTGGGCGCACGGTCTTTATGACTCGGCCAGTTATGTATTCCATACGGTGGCCACCGGCTTGCATGATGCGGCGTGGAACGCCTATATCTCGTACGACAACTGGTACCACAGTCTGGACGGATGGGGACAATTCTGGAATGCGGCCGGGCACCTGGCGAATGATGCAGCCTGGGGCGTTGCCGACCAGTTGTACAACGGTGGCTATGTGCTCGGAATCTGGGTTCCTGGGGCGGTACAGATCTGGGACGCCGCAAAATACGCATTCGAGACGACCGCCACCGGCATTTACAACACGGCACTCGCGGTCTACAACGCCGCGGCAGGTGCGGTCAATGCGGCTGCGCAAGTGGTGTTCGATGGCGCCAAAGCCGTATTCGCGACCGCAGAGCACATATACAACGAGGTGAAGCAGGATATCCATGACGCGGCAGAGGGCGTCTATAACCTGGCGCGAGATGGTGTGCTCACTGTTCTCGCGGTGGTCAACGACAAAGTCGATTTCGATTCGACGCTGAAGGTCGATTCAGAAGTTTTCGCCCAGGTCGGACTGCAAGTGGATTTCGAACTTGACATGGGCTCGGTCGATACCGACGTCGATTTCCAGCTGACTTCGACGACGCAGTACAACAAGACTGCGGACATGCTGACCATCACGCCGACGATGACCAACATGACCACGGGCGATACCGTCGCCTTCGACACGATCAGCCCGAACGCCAAGTTCTATGCGGCGCTTCTGTATGACGTCGGCGCCGATTTCGACGTGTTTGTCGATGGCAAGCTGGTGGTCGACGACGCAACCATATACGACCTGTCGCCAACGTCGGACGGCCTCAACCTCCAGTTCCCGATCTCCACGGAAAGCTTCGCCAGTGCCCTGGGCGTGATAGCCGGCGGCAACATCGATGTCGGAAAAATGGTGCTGCTCGACCTCGACACGACGAAGCTGGAACCGATGGAAGTCCCGTTCGTCGAGGCATTGACTCAGGGCATCCTGACGATCGAAGTGGCCGTCCCGACCCTTGAGACCGAGGGTACGGCGGACACCTATGTTCCGGCTACGCCGAGCATCTGGACCACGGGCACGTTCGAGGAACAGATCGGGCCGTTCCCGTATGCCAGCATTGATTTTTCTGAAATCAGCAGCGCCTTCTTCAACATCATCGGAGCCCGGTTCGATTTCAGCGAAGAATTCATGGATCAATACGGCCTGGACAGCCTGAACGGCAAGACACTTGCCGAGACGGTGGAGGATATCGCGACCGGCCTGATGGCGAACATCTGGGACGTGCTGGGCGGACAGAGCGAGGGCGTGCCGATCTTCGTCCTCGACATGACGGATGAAACCAGCAGCTCGCTGCTCCACCTCAACCTGTACACCGACGATGTGATGGGCAGCACGACCAGTGCCAACACCGGATCGCTCGGCTTCTATGCGGCCTATGGCGAGAGCGAGCCGGTAGTCGCGGTCACCGTGGACCTGGATGCGGCCTATGTGGCCATCGTCAAGGCCATCGCCAAAGCAGTAGCGTCCGCGGTCACCGCGGGGGCCGCAACCACGATCCACCCGGTCATCGATGCGATTCCCAATCCATATGACCTCGAGTTCGGTGTCGAGCAGATTCTCAAAATCGCGTCGGTGCCGCAAGAGACAATCGATCAGATTACGCAATGGGTCAATCTCGGCTTCGAGTTCGAGGTCGCGGATCTCGATGTCAGCCAGGAAGTGAATTTCTCGCAGGAGTTCACGCTTTCCATCGACGACATGTCCTATCTCGTCACCCTGGAAGACAGCGCTACGTTCGCATTCACCGCCAGTGGAGCGGGCGCCATACAAATCCCGAATGCCGGCACCCATGATGCCAATGGCGATGGCCTGATCACCTACACGCTCGATATCGTGCCGACGGCGATGTTCTCCAACGATACGGAAGTCGGCTTGAGCCTGGGTTATCAGCTCGACTTCCTGAAAGGTGGATTCGCCGCGGGCTTGCAGGTACCGCTGGGAACCCTGCTGTTCGGCGAGAACGGACCGGACTGGCTCAATCTCGATTTCTCAGCCATCGACATCAGCATGGGACCTCTGCTGCGCGTCCAGGGCGAACTCGATACGCTCGACGTTGATGTCTTCGAGTCGCGCTTCAATCTTGATGTCGGTTCCGCGAGTTATGCCGGCGCAGTCGATATCGGGCTGGTCAACCACAGCGTTGTCTGAACCCGTGTGCGCCGATCAAGAGCTCGCCCTGAACGTGGGCGGCTGACCTTCGGTTTCGGCACCACCGGGGTGCCGAACCAGCCGGGGAATTGCGAGATCACGCTGTAGTTTGTGGCGAAAGTGTTTTGAACGGCGCGCCGCCTGAGGCGGCGTTTCCGGGAGCGCGTTTCCTGCACAAGAGTCGGCGCTGGTGACACGGTGTTTTACTTGCTATCGCTGAAAACCGTGGTCTGTCCCCGAATATTCCTTCAGGGGCACCGGCGAAGGCTGGCAAACCCGCATGAATGACGCGTTACGAGCCTATGTGAAACGGCACCGCGCGGCGTAGGCCTCCGGCGTATCAGGAATCGGTCGTCCGGTCGGCACGAATGCTTCACGCGCAGCATGGCATCGCGGATAGTCTGGAAGGCAAATCATGCTGACCCCTTTAGTAATTGTTTCAATGGACTAGGCGATAAGGGTTGACGGATTTGGCTATTTGGCGGCTGATTGGTCGACGTACAAATAGATTGTCACGCAGAGCGCAATCAGCGACGCAACTGCAATCCAAAGCAACGGGCATAACACTTCAGAGCGGGTGAGACCGAAATAATATGAGGTGGCTAAGCCGAACAACAACGGCATCAATGCCATACACCATCCAACGAGACCCAGTGATTTCGGCCATTTAGCATCATCAGGCTTCTCTTCAACGAGCACAAATTGCTTACGTCTTGTGTTGCGGATGCGGTAGTTGACTGTACGCAAAAACAAGAAAGCAATTAGCCCAAGCACGGAAGGTAGCAGGAGCATTTGCCATTGCGGTGTGTAGGGCGGCGATATCGTGGCAGGGGCGGGAATGCTCCAATCGATTATTTGCTTGCTTACCAGCGCAATGGCAGTTAAGAACAGTGAAGT
>JAIOPW010000232.1 GCA_021413665.1 Rhodocyclales bacterium
CTGTTCTGGCTCAAGCTCCTGACCAAACCATGGCCGGTCGTCGCGCTCGCCGCCGCCGTGTGGCTGCATGCCGGCACAGGCGCCGGGCGCCGCATCGCCTGGGGCTTGCTGGCCGGAGCCGTGGGTGACGTCTGCCTGGCCCTGCCCAATGCCTTCCTGCCCGGCATGATCGCCTTCGCCATCGGCCACGGTTTGTATGTTGCCGCCTTCCTGCAATGGAACCGTGCAGCCGCGCCTGCCCTGCTGCTGCCGGTGCTCCTGTTCGCCGGCACCGGCGCGGTGCTGATGCTGCCCGGCGCTGGTGCCCTGGCCCTGCCGCTTGCCGGCTATGTGATGGTGATCGGCGTGATGCTCTGGCGCGCCGCCGCCTGCGCGCTGGACGAACAGACCGACGCGTTGCTGCGTTGGGGTCCGCTGGCCGGAGCGTTGCTGTTCGCTTTCTCCGACATGCTGATCGGCATCAACCGCTTCACCCGGCCCCTGCCCGGCGCCGCCTTCGCCATCATCCTCACCTACTGGACGGCGCAGGCGCTGTTCGCCACCACCGCGCTGCGAGCCAACGCAGCCGCGCCACGCCTCGATCGGGCTTCCCGCTCGCCGTAGCCATCTGGCGGACCGCTTATGGGGGCTCCGGCCCGACACGGAACCCGCCATACATTCAGAAGGCGCCCTGATCCGAACCTTATGCACGAGGAATGATATGATTCCGTTCAGGTTGTATGTGTCCTCAATCACCGTGAATTCCCCCTGGGCTGTCGTTTGCGTGAACCCTTGATGCTGAAGACCTTGTTTGTCTGCGCGATGCTGATTCTTGCCAGCGGTGCGCAGGCCCAGAACACTGCGCCAAAAAAGCTTGAAGTCGTCAACCTGCAGTTGCGCTGGCTGCCGCAGTTCCAGTTCGCCGGGTATTACGCCGCGGTTGAAAAAGGCTTCTACGCCGAGGAAGGGCTGGATGTCCGGCTCCATGCCGGCGCCCCGGATCGTCAGCCGGTCGCGGAGGTGATGGCGGGGCGCGCGCAATATGCCGAAGGCAACAGCGAAGTACTGCTGGCGCGCCTGCAGGGCAAGCCGCTGGTGGCGCTGGCGGCGATTTTCCAGCATTCCGCTTCGGTCCTGCTGGCGCTGCGCAAGTCGGGCATCCACACGGCCCATGACCTGGTCGGCAAGAAGGTGATGTTCATGGACAGCAAGAACGATCCTGACTTTCTGACGATGCTGCTCAACGAGGGAATTTCGCCGGACAAGGTTTCCATCCTGCCCAGCAGCTTCAACTTCGACGACCTGATCACGGGCAAGGTCGATGCGTTCAATTCCTACCTGACCAACGAACCGTTCTTCCTCAGGCAGCGCGGAATCGAGTTCACCGTGATCAACCCGGGCAATTACCGCGCGGATTTCTACAGCGACATCCTTTTCACCACCGAAGACGAGGTGCGAAACCATCCGAAGCGGGTCGAGGCGATGCGGCGGGCCACCCTCAAAGGCTGGCGCTATGCCATGGCCAACCCGGACGAGATCATCGATCTGCTGATCGACAAGTATCAAGTTAAGAAGTCCCGCGCGCACCTTGCCTTCGAGGCCGACGCAATGCGGCCGCTGATCCTTCCCGATCTGGTCGAAATCGGCTACATGAACCCGGAGCGATGGCGCCACATGGCCGATGCCTATGTGAGGGCCGGGATTGCCGAGCCCGGCTATTCCCTCCAGGGTTTCCTCTACGAAGCTCCCGGACAGAAGCAATTGCTCGACTGGGTGATGCGCACCCTGCTCGCGGCAATTGTGCTGCTGGTGCTGATTTCCATGGTCGCCGCTTACTTCGTAAAAATAAACCGCCGCCTTGTCAGCGCCGAGTCTCGCCTGCGCAAGGTGAACGAGGCGCTCTCCGGCAATCTCGCCGAAATCAGGGAACTGCATCTGCGCCTGCAGGAGCAGGCGATCCGCGATCCGTTGACCGGTCTTTTCAACCGCCGTTACCTTGACGAAACGCTTGAACGGGAACTGGCTCGCGCCAAGCGCGATGGCTACGCCATCACCCTTGCCATGATCGACCTCGATCACTTCAAGCTGGTCAACGACACCTATGGGCACACGGCGGGCGACGAGGTCCTGAAGGATCTCGGACGGCTGCTTCAGGCGCAGGCACGGGAGGGGGACATTCCCTGTCGCTTTGGGGGCGAGGAGTTCCTGCTGGTTTTCCCGCGCATGACGCTGGAGGTGGCACGGCAGCGCGCCGAGCAATGGCGCGAGACCTTTTCCCAGCGGAAGACGCGACATGGAGATCTTGAAATTGCCGTAACGATGTCCGTCGGACTCGCAAGCTACCCGGACCACGGCGCGACGGCGGAGGTATTGCTGGAAAGTGCCGATCAAGCCCTCTACAAGGCAAAAGCGGCGGGGCGAAACAGGGTGGAGATTGCCGGTACGGCCTGATCGCACGGGAGATGGCGCACCATTCCACGCATCGCACCGCGCCGGTGAAGATAGAATGGCCGCCTTTCCGCCACCGGCTGCGGCAACACCCCGATGCGACTGACCGAACTCAGGCTTCCCCTCGACCATGACGCGCACGATCTGCGCGCGGCAATCGTCAAACGCCTGGGCCTCGCGGCGGACGATCTGCTCGGCTACACGATTTTTCGTCGCGGCCACGACGCGCGCAAGCCTTCGGCCATCGTTTTCATCTATACCCTCGATGTCGATCTGAAAGACGAAAATGCCGTGCTCGCGCGGCTGCGCGGCGATCGGCACGTGGCACCGACGCCCGATACCTCGTATCGCTTCGTCGCCCGTGCCACGCAAACTTCGGCATTGCCTCGCCCGGTGGTGATCGGCACCGGCCCCTGCGGCCTGTTCGCCGGGCTGCTGCTGGCGCAGATGGGATTTCGGCCGCTGATCCTGGAGCGCGGCAAGGCCGTTCGCGAGCGCACCCAGGATACCTGGGGCCTGTGGCGCAAGGGGCGGCTCAACCCGGAATCGAACGTGCAGTTCGGCGAAGGCGGCGCCGGCACCTTTTCCGACGGCAAGCTCTACAGCCAGATCAAGGATCCCGGGCATCGGGGGCGCAAGGTGCTGACGGAATTCGTCAAGGCCGGTGCTCCCGCCGAAATTCTTTACGTCAGCAAACCGCACATCGGCACGTTCAAGCTGGTGACCGTGGTCGAGAACATGCGCGCCGAAATCGAGGCGCTGGGCGGCGAGGTCCGCTTCCAGAGCCGGGTCGAGACGATCGAGATCGAGCAGGGGCAAGTGCGCGGCGTTCGGCTCGCTGACGGACAGAGCATCGCCACCAGCCACGTCGTGCTGGCCGTCGGCCACAGCGCGCGCGACACATTCCAGATGCTGCACGGGCGCGGCGTGCATATCGAGGCCAAGGCTTTTTCGATCGGCGTGCGCATCGAGCATCCGCAGTCGCTGATCGACCGCGCCCGCTTCGGCAGGAACGCCGGCAACCCCCTGCTGGGTGCGGCGGATTACAAGCTGGTGCATCACTGCGACAACGGCCGCTCGGCCTACAGCTTCTGCATGTGTCCGGGCGGAACCGTGGTGGCGGCAACCTCGGAGCCGGGTCGGGTGGTGACCAACGGCATGAGCCAGTACTCGCGCAACGAGCGCAACGCCAACAGCGCCCTGGTGGTCGGTATCACCCCGGCCGACTACCCCGGCGGCCAAGGCGAGAATGGCGATCCGCTGGCCGGCATCGCTTTCCAGCGCCACTGGGAGAGCCTCGCTTTCGAGGCTGGCGGCGGCAACTACGACGCGCCGGCGCAGCGGGTCGGCGACTTCCTTGCGGGGCGCCCGTCGACAAGCCTGGGCTCGGTGGTCCCGTCCTACACTCCGGGCGTGCATCCGACCGACCTCGCCCTGTGCCTGCCGGACTATGTGGTTGCGGCGCTGCGCGAATCGCTGCCGGCCTTCGGCCGCGAAATCGCCGGCTTCGCCATGGAAGACGCGCTGCTGACCGGAGTGGAGACGCGCACCTCGTCGCCAATACGCATCACGCGCGGCGACGACTTCCAGAGTGTAAACACGCGCGGCCTCTACCCCGCCGGCGAAGGCGCCGGCTACGCGGGCGGGATACTCTCGGCGGCGGTCGACGGCATCAAGGTCGGCGAAGCCGTGGCCTTGAGCCTGACCGGGCGGCCAGGCCAGGCCTCATAGCCACTCCAGTTCCCAGCGCACGCACGGATCGAGCGCCGCCACTGCGCGGGCGGCGAAGGTGTACAGCACATCGCGGTCGCCGGCGTCGCGCCCCACAAGCCAGCCGGCGAGCGGGCCTTGCGGATGGAAGTTCCATTCCGTCGGCGCGACGATGGAGTAGTCGCCGATGTGTTCGCCGTCGAGCACGATCTCGTGCATCAGCAGGCCGCGCGCGGTTTCGACCAGTGAGCGGCCGCGTCCCGCCCCGACGTGCGCCGCACTCGCCGTACCGCCAGCGCCGACTCTTGCACGATCGGCCGCCCAGTCGCGCAGTTCGTCCAGCCGCGCCAGCCAGCGCGCGGCGAATGCCTGTGCCACGATTTCCGCCCTGCCCTGCCGGCGCGCGATGGCACCGGTTTCGGCGGCGTTTCCCCGCCAGTGCGGCTGGCGGCAGAACTGCGCATCCAGCGTCGGCCAGCAGGTCAGCGAGGCCGACGCATCCAGAGCGGGCAGTAACGCGGGTCGTGGATCGGCGACGTCCTCCGTCGTCAGCAGACGCTTGCACAGGTCTGCGATGCGGGGGCCGGCCAGCAACGCACCCAGTTCCTGGCGCCGCGCCTGCGCGATCCAGCCGACCGCCGCGATGAATTCCTCGCGCATCGGGGCCTCGCCGAGTTGCGGCGGCAGGTCCAGCAGCCAGCGCCAGAGGTGCTCGCGCATGACTTCCGTTTGAATCGCGGGATCGAGATGCGTGACGCATTCCTGGCCGCGCGCCGCCGCCAGCGCAAGCATTGCCGCGCAGCCCTGGGCCTTGCCGCAAAGGGCGAACAGCAGCGGCACCAAACGCACCGCCGCGTCGGCCTCGCGCCCGCGCAAGAGCAGTGCAACCGAGGGGCGCTCGCTGGCGACCTCCACCGCGCCGACGCGACCAGCCGCGGCCGCCAGCCGCACTCGCACACGGCCCGGATCGATGCCCGCGCTCATGTCGATGTCACAACGTGGCCAGTGGCAAACGCAAACTGAACAGTGCGCCGCCCTTGGCATGGTTGCCCGCCGTCAGCGTGCCACCATGCCGCTCGACGATGCCGTAACTGATAGCCAGTCCGAGGCCGGTGCCGCGCCCGACGGGCTTGGTGGTGAAAAAGGGGTCGAACAGCTTGTCGAGATTCTCGACGGGGATGCCCGGGCCGCTGTCGCGAAACTCGATCACGGCTTCGGCGCCTTCGACGCCGCCGGAAATTTCCAGGCGCCGGTCGCGGGCCTTTTCCGTGGCATCGGCGGCGTTCTGCACCAGGTTCATCGCCACTTGCTGGAGTTGGCCGGGGGATCCGAGCACCATGATAGCCTCGGGCAGGTTCAGGCTCACCTCGAACGGGTCGGCGGTGGCCTTGCCCACCCACTGCACGGCGCGCCCGATCACTTCCGCCAGGTCGAAGGCGCGCCGCTCGTCGCGATCAGTGGCCGAGAAGCGCTTGAGGGCATCGACGATATCGCGGGTGCGCTCGGCGCCCTCCACCGTGCCGTCGATCAGCGAGGGCAGATCGTCGAGCAGGCGATCAATGCGCAATTCCTGGCGCAGGGCTTCGCGCTCGTCGCGCGGGACCTCGCCGTGGATCGCCGCGAGGTAGCGCGAAAGCCGTTCGGCATAGCGCTTCATCGCCACCGTGTTGCCGTAGACGAAACTGATCGGATTGTTCAGTTCGTGCGCCACGCCCGCAACAAGGCGACCCAGCGAGGCCATCTTCTCGGAATGGATCAACTGCTGCTGGGTGGTTTTGAGGTCTTCGTGGGCGCGGCGCAAGGCCTGGTAGGCGCGGCGCAGCTCGCCCACCGGGCGCCCGGTGATGACCAGCCCCAGCATCTTGCCGATGCCGTTGTAGCGCGGCGTGCAATTGAGCGAGACCGGAATCGCGCTGCCGTTGGCCGCCTTGAGCTGGATCTCGACATCTTCCACCGGCTGGTGGCAGGGCTCCGCGAACAGGCGGCCGGCGCGCTGGCGCGACTCCTCGTCGGCGAACAGGTCGAATACCGGCCGCCCGTGCAGCGAGATCGCATCGACCCCGAGCAGCGACGCCAACGCCGCATTGACGCTTTCGATCGTGCCGGCCCGGCTGCAGACGATCAGCAGGTCCGACATGGAGGTCAGTACCGAGGAGATGAACTGCTGGGTATCTTCCAGCGTCGCGTTCTTCTCTTCCAGGGCCACTTCGTATTGCAGCAGGTCGTTATAGACCTCGTCCATCTTGCGGATTACGTCAAGCCAGATGCCGTCTTCGGCCGACGCGCCGGCCGCCGCCGCGAGCATCTCCACGGTCAGCGCCGAGCGCGGTTCGCATTCCGGCCCGGCGAACGGGGCTGGCGGCCGGGAAGGGATCGGTTGATCGTTCATCGGCGCAATGTACCTTACCGCGACCCCGCTCGGCTAGTGCCGGCATTGCGGCAATCGGGGACAGGGGCCAGAATGGACTCCCTCCCTGATCCGCAAGACCCCATGCCTACCCACCGCATCCAGCAAGCATCCTGGCTCCTTGCCTTGCTGTCCCTGATTCTGGTGCTCCAGCTGCACCTGCTGCCGGTGCTGCTGGCCGGACTGCTCGTGTACGAGCTGGTACACCTGACTGCCCCGCTGCTGGAAAGAAGGCTATCGGGCCTGCGCGCAAAACAGATCGCGGTTGCTTTCCTGGCGACCTTGGTCGTCGGCGCCGCGGTGGCGGGCGCAATAGCGATCGTCGCCTTCGTCAGAAGCGATGCCGGCAGCCTTGCCACCCTCGCACAGAAGATGGCCGCCATCCTCGAAAATTCCCGCCAATCGATGCCGGACTGGCTGCTTGGCGCCCTGCCCGACAGCGTCGACGGCACCAAGACGGCCATCGTGCAGTGGCTGCGCGAACATGCCGGTCAGGTCCAGACGATCGGCCGGGAAGCCGGAATCGGGATCGCGCACGTGCTGATCGGCCTCATCGTCGGCGCCATGCTGGCCCTGCGCGAAGTCGGTGGGGCGCGGCTGACGCAACCCCTGGCGGCGGCATTGAGCGAGCGCGCGCGCCGCCTGGCAGAGGCCTTTCGCCGCATCGTTTTTGCCCAGGTGCGGATCTCGGCCGTCAATACGGCGCTGACAGCGCTCTACCTGGTGGTACTTTTGCCCCTGTTCGGGATCCATCTGCCGCTGACGAAAACCATGATTGTCCTCACCTTTGTCGTCGGCCTGCTGCCGGTGATCGGCAACCTGCTCTCGAACACCGTGATCGTCATTGTCAGCCTCGCGCATTCGCCGCAAACCGCCATGAGCTCGCTGGCTTTCCTGGTGGTGGTGCACAAGTTTGAATACTTCCTCAACGCCCGCATCGTCGGCGCACGCATTTCGGCACAATCGTGGGAACTGCTGCTGGCAATGGTGGTCATGGAAGCCGCCTTCGGCCTGCCCGGCGTCATCGCCGCACCGATCTACTACGCCTGGCTCAAGCAGGAACTGATGGACGCCGGGCTGGTTTAGAGCCGTCGGTAGACGGCCTGAAACCGGGCGTCCTCGACGATACCGTAGTCGCCCGGGCCGTATTGCAGCAACCAGTCCTGCGCCGCTCCCGACAGCATGTCGCCACCGACGCGGCGCGCGAGGCTGAATGCTTCGGTCATCTGCTTCGCCAGGACCGGCACCGGCCGTGCCTGGTAGCGTCCATCCTCGCCGTGAATCACGGCCCCAACCGGTGCGTACCTGGCGTCGAAACGGCTGCGCGAAACGCTCCAGCGGTCGCCGGTCGACCCGGTGATCAGGGCGTCGCCCGCGTCGAAGCGATTGGGACCTTCGCGACTGATCAGTTCCCCCGCGGTCAAGGCAAAAACCACATCGACCCCTTCATGCTTGACGAAGCGGGCGGCGGACTTGTCCCGGGTCAGTTCGATGTTCGTCAGTTCGAGCATGGTGGTGTCGTGGTGAATGGGTGCCGCAGTTTCTCACAGGCGAGGCGACGTATGGCGGTCGGCCACGGTTGCGCGCCGTGCGGACGGAGCAAATTCGGTTAGGCTCCGGCCATGGATTTTCTGGATATTCTCGGTTTGCTGTCGCTGGCCGCCGTCGGCTGGCTGTGGATGGACAGCCTCAAGGCGCGCGAGATCGCGGTCGCGGCGGCCAAGGCGGCGTGCCGGGCCGAACAGTTGCTGCTGCTCGACGATACCGTCGCCATCAGCCGGATCAGCTTTGGCCGGGATGAGGACTCGGTAATGCACCTGCGTCGCCTCTATGGTTTCGAGTACAGCGACACGGGCGATGACCGCAGAACGGGAAGCATCCTCATGCTCGGCGGCCAGGTGCGGGTGATCCGGCTGGACCGGCCCGCCTCCCCGCCGGAAAGCAGCTTGCTCCACTGATCCCGGTGTCGTCACGGAACAGGCGGGCAGCATCATAGTCCCTACTCGATGAAGTTACTTTTCCCTTTTGATACAAAGTGGTTACCGCATCTTTTTTTGGATCGGTAATATTTTCGTATGAAATATGGCATATTCTGGCCGCTCCTTTCACCCGACGGAGGAGTCGCCATGAACTACAAAAAAATTCTCGCAGTCCTGTTTGCCCTTGCCGCCTTTACGGGCGCCGGCAGCGCCTTTGCACAGACGCCGTATGGCATGCCGATCACCCTCGAGCAGGCGAAAAAGGCCATGGCCGCCGCCGAGGCCGAAGCCAGGAAGAACAACTGGAATGTCGTCATCGCAATCGTCGACGCCGGCGGCAACCTGATGATGCTGCAGCGGTTCGACAACACCCAGTTCGGCTCGGTCAAGGTTGCTACGGAGAAGGCGCATGGGTCCGCAGCGTTCCGCCGTCCAACCGTTGCCTTTCAGGATCTGATCGCCCAAGGCGGAGTGCACCTGCGGTTGTTGAACATTACCGGCGATGCGAGCGTATTTGAAGGCGGCGTACCCATCGTTGTCGATGGCAAGCTGATTGGCGCGATTGGGGTTTCCGGCGTTACCTCGCAGCAGGATGCCCAGATCGCACAGGCCGGCGCAAACTCCCTCAAGTAACAGCGCGGCTCAACGCGGCAGGGATGGGGCGCCGCGCCCCGCCTTTGCCGCGGCAACCGCCTGCGCGAGTTGCTCGCCGGTCTGGTAGTGCGGCACCTTGAGGACCAGTCGCTTGCCACGCTGGAGAAAGCTGTTGTTGCCGGCCACTTCTTCCTTCCAGTATTTTTCCGCCAGTTCGAGATTGCGCTTCTCGTCGAGTTCAAAGGCATCCTTCGAAGCCTGACCGCCGAAGATGTAGAGCTTGCCGCCTGTCATCTTCCAGGTATCCGCGTCGCCGCCCCACGGAATGCCGTAGACGATGCCGTTGGCGCAATAGCCGCCAAAACGCGGCTGGTACTTCTCCGGCTCCTTGTCGAACAGCGCCTTGTGCTCGGCGCTGGCGAAACGGAAGCTGACATCCTGATACACGCTCTTGAACCGCGGATTTCCCTGTACGAACCTGCCCTGCGTGAAATAGGCGACGACGTCGGCGCCCTTGAGCATGACCCGGCTGTCCTCGCCTTCGGCGACGGCATTCACCGGCTTCAGTCGCCCCGAGGGATTCTGTGCGCCCATCGGGCCGCATGCGGCGAGCGATGCCACGAGCAAGGCGGACGCAAGCGCGGCGCGGAATTTCGGAAAGGGTAGGCGCATCAAGAAGTCTCCATCGACAGTCGGGTGACCCGGTTGGGAGTCACCGACCGGGCTTTTGGTTCCGCATCCGCAACCAGGCAGGGTGCCGGCCAACCCAGCAGGCGGCTGGCTTCCTCGCAGCGACGCTGAAGATCGGAGGCGTCGCTGCCACCCAGATGTACGATGCCGTACCGGTAGCTGCCGAGCCACTTGAAATCCCGCGCCATGGAGCCGCGGGGCTTGGGGAACATGAAAAGCAGGCCGTCGGGAAAGCGTCGCGAAAATTCGTGCCGGGCCTCGGTTGTCGGCATTGCGGCAACCGCTGCGGGATCGAAGATGCGATAGACGAAGCTCGACGCGGCAGCCGCCGTCGGCATCGCGCGCGGCAGTAGCGCAGGATCGCGACCGCAGGCCAGTTCCAGCGCCATGCGGTGCGGGTCGACGCCATCGACACGCAGGTAGAGGTCGGAAAACTGTGCCGCCATGCGTGGATTGAATTCGATCACGGTCAGCTTGCCGCTGGCCGCGTCGAAATAGAACTCCATATTGAACAGGCCATGGCTGAAGCCGACCGCGCCGAGGAATCGTCGCGCCACGTCGAGCGCACTGGCCTGCGTCTCCGGCGCGATGTCGCAGGGATAGTCGAAGCGCATGAAGGCGCTGGTGCCCGGATACATCACCGATTCGACGACGCCGAGCGCCCTGACCTCACCACCAAAAACATAACCGTCGAGGTTGTACTGGCGCCCCGCCACCGGCTGCTCGATCAGCATGCGATGTGCCGTGCCGGCTTGCGGCAGGCGTGACCGCGCGATGCGCTCGAAAGGCTCCACCAGGTGCCGGATCACCCACAGTTCGCCGGCGCCGAAGCGCGTCAGCGCATGCAGTTCCGCGCGACTGTGCACGGTGCGCGCCAGCACCGAGAAAGCCGCCTTCACCGGCTTGATGAACAAGGGGTAATCCAGTCCGTCGGGTGCCGGTTCCCCATAGCGAGCCGGCAGCGGCGCGAAAGGAAGGTTGGCCTCGGGACAGACCTGTTGCAGCACCTGGCGCGCATGCAGCTTGTGCTGACAGGCCAGTACGGCATTCACCGGCGTACCCGGCCAGCCCATGCGTTCGGCCACCAGCGCCGCGGCGAGTGCACCGAACTGCTCGTGGTTCGAACCCACCCCCCGCCAGCCGGCAGGCACGGCTTTGCGCGCCAGGCGGTCGACAAAACGTTCAAGGTCGAAGAACGCCAGATTGGCGTTGCTGGGAAAACTGAACAGATCGAAGCCGGCCGAGTCGTGCGGAAATTCCGCCGCCCAGCGACCGAAGCCGATGCGATCCCAATCGAAGTTGAACAGGATCAGCATGCGTTCCCGCACCGCGCCGCTCACGGCCTGCTCCCGGCGCGAAAACGAACCGCGCGCCACTGGTCGAGCAGCCGCTTCGTCAGCAGCGGCAGCAGCCCGGCGGCGGCAAGCGCCGCCAGCATGCCCGGCGAGAACACATCGCCTATGGAATGGACATGTGCGATTTCTGCGCCGGCATTTACGTAAACCAGTGTGCCGGCGAGCATGCCCAGAAAGCTGACCCAGGCGAAGGTCCATGTGCGCAGGGGCGTGAGCCCCGCCAACAGGTTCACTGCGACAAAGGGAATCACCGGAAACATGCGCAGGCTGAACAGATAGAGCGCGCCATCCCGCTCCAGCCCCAGGTTCAGCACTGCGAGATGTGCGCCGAACCGCAGCTGGATCCGTTGCCGCAGAACATGGCGCGAGCAGAGCATGGTCAGTGTGGCGCCCAGCGTGCAGCCCGAGAGGCACAACAGCGTGCCACCGACCACGCCCCAACCGGCACCGGCGGCCAACAGCAGCACCGCGCTTCCGGGCAGGGACAGCGCCGAAATCAGCACCTGCAGCAAAAAAAACGCCAGCGTCACCAACAGCGGATGCTCGCGATACATCTGTACCAGATCCTCGCGATGGCGACCGAGCTCCGTCATGCCCGGCAGACTGACGGCCTGGATCAGCAGGGCGGCCAGGATGGCCAACAGTAGCAGCAGGGGCAACAGCAACAGGCGGAGCTTCACGAAAATGTATCGGGCGTCGGGGAAGGTTGCCTATTGAAGCAGAAACCACCGCGCCTGTGTGCGGAAATGGTCACGCTGGCCGCACTCGGCGAATGGCGCCGTATCGCCGGCGCCGACTTTCAATGCACCGTACACACCATGCACGGATCGAAGCTGCGTACGACGTGGTGGATTGCGGCCGGCACCGGCCCCGTTGCCTCGGCCGCCAGGCCGGCCAGCGCCTGTTCAAGGGCGCCGGGCTGGTCGGACGTATCGCGCGGCGAGAAATTCCAGGTGGTCGGCGCGATGATCTGGTAATTGTGGATACGCCCGCGCCGCACGGTCAGCCAGTGGCCGAGCGACCCGCGCGCCGCCTCGATGAGGCCGACGCCGGAAGTCTCGTCGGCGAGGTGGGCCGGGATGCACCACGGCTCTCCCGGCGCCAGCTCGGCCAGCCAACGCTCCATGGCCGGCAACACCAGCGCCAACTCCAGTAGCCGCGCCACGACACGGGCCCCGACGCTGCCGCCATCGCGCTCAACCATGTCGCGTGCCAGCGGATGCCCGGCGATGAGCTGGCGCGCGAGTGCGCCGGTTTCCACCACCTGTCCGGCCAGGCGCGGCGCCTTGCACCACGAATAGGCGCCCTCCTTTTCCACCACCGGCAGCGTGCTGCCTTCGGCCGGATGTTGTGGCAGACCCGCGGCGGCATACCAGGCATGGGCGATGTCCTCGCGAATCGAATCAATGTCGAGCCTGGTCGCCGCGCCATCCCAAAGGCCCGCCGGAAACAGGCGCCCGCCCTCCTCCGGGTAACAACCGTAGCTCATGAAACGATCGGTGCCACGCCCAAGACGCCAAAGGTCCAGGTCGGCGGCGATGGCGAGAAAGGAGCGCAGATCCCCTCCTCCGTCCTTTGCGCGCCAGGCGTCGAGTTCAGTCCGGCTGGCGAGCGCGGCAATTTCTTCCAGCCCGGCGCCGAAGGTGACGGTTTCGAGAAATTCACGAAAGTCGCGCAGGATACGGTGCAGGCGAAAAATCTCGGAGCTCTGCAATGGCCGCGTCGAACCTCCCGGTTGCACCGCCAGCGTATGTGGCCATTTGCCGGCAAGCAGGCCCATCATCCGCATGAAACCGGCCCGCGCCGGCAGGACCTGGTTGGGTGCGCTGCCGACTGTGGCCCGGAAACGTTCCACGACGGCACTGTGCCAGGGTCTGCCCGC
>JAIOPW010000239.1 GCA_021413665.1 Rhodocyclales bacterium
GCTGACGCGCCTGGGCTGCGAGGTCATCGACATGGGCGTGGTGAAGGACGATCCCGCCGCACTCGAAGCCGCCTTCCGCGAAGCCGCCGCCTGCGCCGACGCCATCATCACCAGCGGCGGCGTATCGGTCGGCGAAGCCGATTTCATCAAGCGGTTGATGGCCCAGCTCGGCGAAGTGGCGTTCTGGAAGATCGCCATGAAGCCGGGCCGCCCGATGGCCTTCGGCCGCATCCAGCCCGATGGCGCGGAGCGCCCCGGCGCATGGCTGTTCGGCCTGCCGGGCAACCCGGTGGCGGTGATGGTCACCTTCTACCAGTTCGTGCGGCCGGCCATCCTCAAGCTGGCCGGCGTTGCACCGGTAGCACCCTTCCCTTCCTTCCCCGCGCGCTGCGTCGAGGCGATGAAGAAGGGCCGCGGCCGCACCGAATTCCAGCGCGGCATCCTGTTCCAGGAAAACGGCGAGTGGTGCGTGCGCCCCACCGGCGCGCAAGGCTCCGGCGTACTGCGCTCGATGGCCGACGCCGACTGTTTCATCGTGCTGGAGCACGAGCGCGAGAAAGTCGGCGCCGGCGATACGGTGATGGTGCAGTTGATGAACGGGCTGGTCTAACTCACTCCGCCGCTTCCGCGCCGCGCACCTGTCCGCGCACCTGGGCCAGCCCGACCTTGAAGTCGGCCAGGCGCGCTCCCATCGAGACCACGGCAGCCTGCCCGGGCTTGAGGCCGGACAAGGCGTACTCGCGGGAGAAACCCGCTGCAGGCACCGCCCCGACCACGCGCAGGTTGCGTAGCGCGACCGGGCTGCGATTGGTGACGCGCAGCCCGATGTTTCCAGCGGCGTCGGCCACCGGCTCGACCTGGATGTAGTTGCCGGGATTGCGCGGCAGGTCGAGGCGCACCAGCGCCGAGCCGGCACGTTTGCCGACCTCGGACTCCGATGCGGCGGCCAGCCGGTAATGTTCGATGGCTTTCGCCGGATTACCTGCGCCCTGCGCCAGGTTGCCCAGTACATAGTGCGCCGCCGCCGTCGGCAACAGCGCGTTGCTGCGCTCGAGGTCGCCCTGCGCCCCGGCGGCATTGCCCAGCCGCTGGCGCGCCAGGGCGCGATTCAGATGGTGCGCGTAGTACTCGCCATTGAGCTTGATCGCATCGCTGTAATCCTGCTCGGCTTCGGCGACGCGGCCGAGCTTCTTCAGCGCGTCGCCGCGCAAGGCATGGAACATCGCCTCGCGCGGCTCCAGCTTGATGGCCTGCTCGGCCTTCGCCAGCGCCTGCGCCGGCTCCTTTTCGAGCAGCTTGCGGCCCTCGTCGTGGGCGGCGTAGGCCGGCTTCGACTGGATCAGGAAGGCGATCTTGCGCCGGTAGGCATCCTCGCCGCGATACAGGTTTGCCGGCAGCGTTGCGGCCATGCCGCGATTGGCCTCGACGCGCTCCTGCGAAGGTGGATGGGTGGCGAACATGCCGGCCAGCCAGCCGGCCGATTTGCTGCCCGACAGGCGGACGAAGGTCTCCTGCAATTCCACCGCGGCCTTCGGGTCGTAACCGGCGCGCACCATGTAGCCGATGCCGTAGTGGTCCGCCTCCAGCTCATTTTCACGACTGAAGCGGAAGTTGAGCAGCGTCGCCCCGCCACCCGCCGCGAAATCGATCAGGTCCGCATGTTTCTTGTCCGCCGCCAGCACCGAAATGACCGCGGCGCCCGCCGACAGGAGGATGCCGCGTTCCATCGAGCTGGCGCCGTGGCGCGCGGCGGCATGCACGATTTCGTGCGACAGCACCGCCGCCAGTTCGGCCTCGCTCTTCAGTTCCGCCAGCAGGCCGCGATTGACCGCCAGCTTGCCGCCGGGAAGGGCCCAGGCATTCGGCACCGAATCGTTGATGACGACGAACTCGAACGGCAGGTTCGGCCGGTCGCTGACCTTCACCAGCTTCTGCCCGACCTCGTTGACGTAGGCCGCAAGCTGAGGATCGAGGATGAACTTGCCACCGGCCGATTGCTGGTTCTGCAAATACTGCTGGCTGCCGAGCTTGATTTCCTGCTGCTCGGATACCAGCGTCAGTTCGGTCTTCTTCGTCACCGGGTTGGTCGCGCAGCCGCCCATCGCAAGCGCGGCAAGCAACGAAAGGCTGATGCCGAACAAACGGCGCATGGGCGGGCGCGACGGGTTCATGAGCTGCCATCCTTCTGCAAAAATGGGCGTGCCATCCGCCGAACTAGCCGCGCGGATCCGGCACAAATCCGGAGTTTGCCGGGAAAGGCCGCGGCTCGGCCAGTCGTGGCGAAGGAATGATGCCACGGGCAAGCAGATTGGCGCGGGAATCGTAATAAATGGTGACAATTTCGTCAGGGGTATCGCTGTGGCGGACGAACTCCGTGTAGCGCGTCGGTGAATGTTCGCGCCGGCCATGGCCGGTGCCTAGTTTCATGGTTCTTGACTCGGCATCGGCAAGGGCGTCCGACCGCTCCGCGCGGCGTTCGGCCATGGCACCGGCCGCGGCGGGCCGATTGTTGCCGACATCGTTTTCCGCCTTCTTCGCCATTCCCGAAGCGACGGGCTCGTCACTCGACTGCGTGCGCGATTCGTCGCGCCACGGTGCGGGTGACAGCGGCGCCAGCGCAATCGGCTGCGGGGGAGCGGCCCTTTCGCGATAGACGGCGACACCGATCACGCCGACATTGCCCGGCCGGCCGGTGCGCGCGGCGTAGCTGTCGGGCAGCGCGGTGAACACGAACTGGGCGACATCCTCCATGCTCTTGCGCCAGCCGTTGATCGCATAGCTTTGTCCGCCGTCGATGACATAGCCCGATTGCAGCGTGGCCGCGGTCTGACCGGTCAGCACATTGACGCCGTCGACGGACAGCACGGTAAGCACGCGTTCGCCCTGCCTGCCCCTGAGCTCGACGGCATAGCGGTCGCCCGGTGTGCCGGCGACATAAAGCTTGCCGCCGTGGCGCCAGGGCGTCAGCCGCTCACCGGTGCTGCGATTGACGACCGAGACGTCGACCAGCCGCGCAGCGAAGCTGGGCTGGGTGCAACCCAACAGTGCGACAAAACTCGTTGCGCCAAGAATGCAGGATGCAAGGGTTGATTTCTTCATGATGTCCTCCGTTGAAATAGGGTTTGCGATGTCCGCAATCCCTTAAACGAAGGAGAAGACGAAACGGGGTTAAAGATCTCAACCGTTTGGTCCTGGTCTCAGACCGGCCAGCACGAGCCGC
>JAIOPW010000240.1 GCA_021413665.1 Rhodocyclales bacterium
GCACACCGAGGTCGGCCAGTGCCTGCCAGACTTCGCGGCTCCAGCCCGGAGCGGAATCGCGGATGGTGCGGCGTGTTTCGAACGTGTAGTCCTTTCCGATGAAACGCTGCACGGTATCGGCCAGCGCGCGCTGCTCCTCGTCGAAGTCGAAGTTCATGTCCGGCCTCCTGCCGGGCCGCCCCAAGGGAGGCCTGCGCCCCCTTGGGGGGCAGCGAGTGAAATGAGCGCGGGGGTCGTCATCTACAGGCCCATGATCATCTGCGAGATGATGTTCTTCTGGATTTCGTTGGAGCCGCCGAAGATCGACAGCTTGCGCAGGTTGCAGTAACCGGCGCCCAGATTGGTGGCGTAATCGGGTCCGACATCCGACTGCTTGAAGGGCAGGGCATAGGCGCCGACGGCCTGCATCATCAGTTCGGAAATGGCCTGCTGGATTTCGGTGCCCTTGATCTTGAGGATCGAGGCTTCCGGCCCCGGCGCCGGCGATGTTGGTGCGTTCATGGCCGAGCAGGAACTTGGCATAGGTCCAGCCCTTGTTCTCTTCGCCGATCAGGTTCGCCACCGGGACTTTCACGTCTTCAAGCCAGACTTCATTGACCTCGTGCGCGCCGTCCAGCGTGATGATCGGGCGCACGGTGACGCCCGGTGTCTTCATGTCCACCAGCAGGAAGGAAATGCCGCGCTGCGCCTTGGCTTCCGGGTCGGTGCGGACCAGGCAGAAAATCCAGTCGGCGTGCTGCCCGAGCGTGGTCCAGGTCTTCTGGCCGTTGACGAGGTAGTGGTCGCCTTCGCCGCTTCTGACCAACTCGGCGCGGGTCTTGACCGCGGCGAGGTCGGAGCCGGCGCCGGGCTCCGAATAGCCCTGGCACCACCATTCTTCGGCCGACAGTATCTTCGGCAGGTAGCGCTGCTGCTGCGCCGGGTTGCCGAAGGCCATCAGCACTGGCGCGATCATCTTGAGGCCGAAGGAAATCAGTCGCGGCGCGCCGCCTGCGGCGCATTCTTCCTCGAAAACGTACTGCTCGGTCGGGGTCCAGCCGGGGCCGCCGAATTCCTTTGGCCAGCCGGGGCCGCCCCAGCCGCGCTGGTGCAGGGTGCGCTGCCAAAGCACGTGATCGTCGCGGGTCAGGTGTACGCCGTTCATCACCTTGTGGCGGATTGGGCCGGGCAATTTTTCCTTGACGAAGTTGCGCACCTCTTCGCGGAAGGCCGTCTCTGCGGGGCTGAAGTTCAGATCCATGGGCGTGGCCTATTGGGCGGCG
>JAIOPW010000241.1 GCA_021413665.1 Rhodocyclales bacterium
TTCGTCTGCGGTACGGGCGCGCGCTCCGGCGAGGCCTACGACACGGTGAAGCTGCTGGGCGGCAAGGTGCAGGCTTCCTTCCTCGACGCCGACGTCAAGTTCAACGCCGACGGTAGCTTCAGCATGGTGCAGAAGAAGTAGCGTTCGCCGCGGCTTTCGTCTCGCAAGGCTGGAGTCCGCTCCCTGGCACGGCGGTCAGCCATAACAGTCTGTCCGGTTCGTTGCGACCCCGACGATTCGTGGCCAACAGGGCGGAAATTCGACATCGAAAATGAAATCGTCACGCCTGCTTCCGGTATCATCCGCGCCAGTGCAACGGAATGCGGAAAAGGAGTAGTACCGTGGATCATCAAGTCAGCGTGGTTTTGAAGAACGGTGAGCGTTACGATTTCCCGCTCGGGGCGGAAGACATGGCCACTTTCGATTCGGCAAGTGCAAGGCATTGGATCGCCGAGTCGTTTCAGGCAGCGGGACTGGAAACCCCGAATCCGATGGGGAAGCTGCTGATCATCGACGAGATCCTGCTGCTCGCCGAGAATTTCAAGCCCGCCGACTACAACCCGGCGACGCCTGAAGTTCGCCGTTTCTTGTGCGCCGCATTGAAGGCCATGGGGCGGGCGACCCTCACCATCGATCTGGTGGCGTACAAACTCTAGCCCTTGCGGCGCAATGCCGTCAGGCAGGCGCCGCTGGCGATCAACAGCGCCAGCAGGTTGCCCCAGCGGGCATAGGGTGTCAGGCCGCTGCGGCCCTGAGCCTGCACCACCAGCGCCGCGGCGGTGAACGGCGGCAGGGCTGCCATGATCGAACCATCCGGACCGACCATCGCTGTCATGCCGGTGTTGGTCGCGCGCAGCATCACGCGGCCGGTCTCGATCGCACGCAACCGGGCGATCTGCAGGTGTTGCGGCTGCGCCAGGGAATCGCCGAACCATGCCGTGTTGGACATATTGACCAGCAGGGTCGCGGCCGGCAGGGCGCCGAGCAATTCCTCGCCAAACAGATCCTCGTAGCAGATGTTCGGTGCAACGCGCTGCCCGCCGATGTCCAGCGGCTCCTGGCGTGGCTGTCCGGCGGTGAAATTCGACATTGGTATGCGCGCAAAGCGGAAGAACCAGGCAAAGCCCGGCGGCGCGTACTCGCCGAACGGAACCAGGTGGCGCTTGGCGTAGGCCTTCACGTTCAGATTCGGGGTGATGGCGACCGCGCCGTTGCTGTAACCGCCGTCGGTGGTGCCCACCGCGACCCCGATCAGCGCTTCGCCGTGGCCGGTGAGGCCGCGCAGCACGTCGCGCGGGACTTCATTGAAGAACAGCGGCAGGGCGGTTTCCGGCAATACGGTGATTGCCGCCGGGTGGTTTTTCGCCAGACGCAAATAGGTATCCACCGATAGCGGCAGCCGGCTCGGATCCCACTTCAGGCTTTGCGGCACATTGCCCTGTAGCAGGCTGACCGTCACCGGCGGTCCGGCCGGCTGCGTCCAGTCCATCTGGTGCAGCAAGCCACCAAAACCGAGCAGCAGAAGTATCGTGGCCCATGCGCCCGCTTTGCGCCAGCCGGTGATGATCATTTCGCCGAGCAGGCCGGCAATCAGCGCAACGACGAAGCCGACGCCATATACGCCGAGCACGGACGCCCAGCCGGCAAGCGGGCTCGGCGGGCTTTGCGAGTAGCCGATCGCCAGCCAGGGAAATCCGGTGAAGAGCGTGCCGCGCAGCCATTCGCCCAGCGTCCACAGCCCGGCGAACAGCAGCACGTCGCGTGGCGCGTTCCTGCGCCAGCACAGGAAGAGGCCGCCGGCAAATGCGGGAAACAGGGCAAGATAGAGGCAGAACAGCAGCGTCGCCGCAGCGGCGAGGGGCGGCGCCATACCGCCGAATTCCGACAGGCTGACATAGACCCATGACACGCCGAGCAGGAAGCAGCCCGCGCCCCAGGCCAGCCCCAGCAGCATTGCCGCGCGCGCGGTGGGCGCCTTGCGCCAGAGCAGGAACAGTCCCCCCAGCGCGAAAGTCGGCGCTGGCCATACGGCGAAATACGCGTCGAACGGGGCAAAGCCGAGGACGCAGAAAGCGCCGAGGGCAAACGCGGCGGCTGCGGCGCGCCAGGATATGGCCGCCTGCCGCTGCGTCATTCGTCGCCAGCGCGAGGTGTCAGCAGCGGCAGATCCTTCTGCGGATCGACCAGCAGGGTATGCACACGGCGGCTGTCGGCACGCAAGACCTGCATGCGCAGGCCCTCTATGCCGACCACCTCGTTGCGTTTGGGCAGGCGGCCCAGGTGATGGATGACCAGGCCGCCCACGGTATCGAAATGCTCGTCGGAAAACTGCGTGCCGAACACGGCATTGAAATCCTCGATCTCGGTCACGGCCTTGACGCGATAACGCCCGGTGTTGTCCTTGACGATGTTGTCCGCGGTTTCGTCGAAATCGTATTCGTCCTCGATGTCGCCGACGATCTGTTCCAGCACGTCTTCGATGGTCACCAGGCCGGCGACGCCGCCATATTCGTCCACGACGATCGCCATGTGGTTGCGCGAGGCACGGAACTCGCGCAGCAGGACATTGAGCCGCTTCGATTCGGGGATGAAGATCGCTGGACGCAGCGTGTCGCGCAGGTCGAAT
>JAIOPW010000248.1 GCA_021413665.1 Rhodocyclales bacterium
AGTGTTGCCGGTATCGGTCCGCCTCGTGCGCCTGTAGCGCCAGATACATGGCCATGCGCTGCGAAAGCATGCGCTGGCGCCCTGCCAGATTGATGATCTCGGCTGCTTGCTCGTTGTTCGCGATCAGCGCCCAGCCGAGGACAAGGGACACCAGAGTGAGAGCCACGACCGCAAGCGACGCCTTCCACTGCCTTCGCGACAGCTTGCGGATCAGACTGCCGGTATCGCGGGTTGCGATGTCCATGGGGATCTAGCGCGGGGTTGTTCGTTCCAGAATACTAAATACAGGAATACTCCGACTTGCCAAATCGATCTCGACGCACGACCGGTCAGGGCGCCTGGCGCGGCATTTGTTCATTGTGAATGCTTGCATTGCCGGCAGATGTGACATATTCCGCACTTTCCCCGGCAATTCCCTGACGCCACGCTTGATTTTTTTAAATATAAGCATATACTAATATTAATGATGACACGAACCAATCAACGTTTCCTGCCCACGGGCGTTCTCCTCCTCCGTATAGCTTTTGCCTCGCTGTCCGCCGGTCTGGTGTCGACGAGCGGTTCTTTCGCCGCGGGCGCCCCGTCCATCGGGGATGCCGGCGCGCGAAGCGGAGTCCCCGGCGTCCAAAGCGAAGGCATGCAAGGCGTTGTCCCTGGTACTGCCGGCGGTACAAAGGCAGTTCCGTCGTCGGAGGCGACGCCCGCCAGCATGGTTGTGCAGTTGCGCGAGGTGGATCTCGGTTTCCCGGTCGAGGCGACGGTCGAAGCGGTGCGCCAGGCCACCGTGGCGGCGCAGATCGCTGGTCGCGTGATCGACATTCGAGTCGATGCCGGTCAGCGTGTCAAGCAAGGTGAGTTGTTGATGCGGCTTGACGCGCGCGAAGCCGCCGGTTCCGATGCCAGCGCGCAGGCATCACTGGCACAGGCAAGCGCGGCCTATGAGCGCACCAGGAATCTCCACGCCCAGAAATTCGTCAGCCAGGCGGCACTCGATCAGGCGGCCGCGGCGTGGAAGGCGGCGCAGGGGGCGGCAGCTTCGTCTGGCGCCGGACTCTCGCACGGCTTGGTGACGGCGCCGATCGCCGGCCTTGTCGCGCAGCGGCTCATCGAGCCGGGCGAGATGGCTGCGCCCGGACGTCCGCTGATCACGGTGTTCGATCCCAAAGGTTTGCGGGTGATCGCCAACCTGCCCCAGTACAAGCTGACCGAACTGAAAAAGGCCGGCCGCGCCAGGATCGAGTTTCCCGAAAGCGGGCGCTGGGTCGACGCCGTAAGGGTGGAAATCCTGCCGACGGTGGATGTACGCAGCCATACCGCGACGGCCCGCCTGTACCTCCCGGAAAACATCGAGGGCGTGGTGCCGGGAATCTATGCCCGCGCCCACTTCATCATCGGCAAGGCGCAAAAGCTGACCGTGCCGCCAACGGCGGTCCTCCGTCGCGGCGAGGTAACCGCCGTCTATGTACTGGACGACAAGGGCGCTGTCCGCCTGCGCCAGGTGCGCCTGGGTGAGGCGGTAGCGGGCGGCGAACTGGAAGTTCTGGCCGGCATCAATGCCGGCGAACGCGTCAGTCTGGTGCCCTTGAAAACCGGCATCGACCTGAAGACGCCGGTTTCGCGCTGAGTCCGATTCGTTCGCGCCATGAAGAAATCAGCCCGATTGATAGCTGTTGTCGCGATATTGACCGATAATCTTCCGATTTTCCGCAACAATAATCAGGGGGAGAGATCATGGCGCACATCGTAATTCTCGGAGCCGGCATCGGTGGCATGCCCGCAGCCTATGAAATGAGTGAAATCCTCCGTCCCGGCGACATGCTGACGGTGATTTCAAACAATGCAAAGCACCACTTCACGCCGTCAAATCCGTGGGTCGCCGTTGATTGGCGCAAGCGCGGCGACATAGAGGTCGAGATCGCACCGCTGCTGGCAAAGAAGAAAGTCGACTTCATTTCGGTCGGCGCCAAGCGGGTGCATCCGGACAAGAACCAGATCGAACTCGACGACGGCCGCACTGTTGATTACGACTTTCTGGTGATCGCCACCGGTCCCAAACTCGCGTTCGAGGAAGTCGAAGGACTGGGACCTGACGGACATACCCAGTCGATCTGCCACGTCGATCATGCGGTCAAGGCCGAGGAAGCCTGGCAGGAGTTCGTCAAGGACCCTGGCCACATCGTGGTCGGCGCCGTGCAAATGGCGTCGTGTTACGGCCCGGCCTACGAGTTCGCCATGATCATGGACACCGACCTGCGCCGGCGCAAGATCCGCGACAAGGTGCCGATGACCTTCGTCACCGCCGAGCCCTATATCGGACACCTCGGCCTCGGCGGCGTCGGCGACTCGAAGGGCCTGATGGAGTCGGTGATGCGCGAGCGGCACATCAAGTGGATCTGCAATGCCAAGACCACCAAGGTAGAGGCCGGCAAGATGTATGTCACCGAGCACAACGAGGATGGCACGCCGAAGAAGGAGCACGTCCTCGACTTCAAGTATTCGATGATGCTGCCGGCCTTCAAGGGCATCGACGCCGTGTTCGGGATCGACGGCCTGACCAATCCGCGCGGCTTCATCCTGATCGACCAGCACCAGCGCAACCCGAAGTACAAGAACATCTATTCGGCGGGCGTCTGCGTCGCCATTCCACCGGTCGAGGCTACCCCGGTGCCGACCGGTGCGCCAAAGACCGGCTACATGATCGAGTCGATGGTCAACGCCACCGTGCACAACATTCGCGACGAGCTCGATGGCAAGGAGCCGAGCCACAAGGCGACCTGGAACGCGGTTTGCCTCGCCGACTTTGGCGACAGCGGCGCCTGTTTCGTAGCCCTGCCGCAAAACCCGCCGCGCAATGTGAACTGGTTCTCCCAGGGCAAATGGGTGCACCTGGCCAAGATCGCCTTCGAGAAGTTTTATATGCGCAAGATCAAGAAAGGCACCAGCGAGCATATTTTTGAAAAGATGGTGATGAACTCGCTGGGCATCATGAAGTTGAAGGACAAGTAAGCGCACCGTCGACGCCAGAACGCAGACATAGCAGAACGACCAAACGGAGGGGCCAGACCGCAACGGACCGACGTATCCCGCTATCCCTTTGCGCTCTTGCGCCGGCGATTTTCCGGTAGTTCTACTCAGAGGTAACGGTGGGCATCTCAGGTCGCATTGCGGAGTACTTTCTCAGGAATTCCCTGACGCCGCTGATCGCGTTGATCGCATTGCTGCTCGGCATCGGCGCGACGCTGGTCACGCCACGCGAGGAAGAGCCGCAGATCAACGTCACCATGGCCAATGTCTTCGTGCCTTTCCCGGGCGCGTCGGCCAGGGATGTCGAGGCTCTGGTGGCCAGGCCTGCCGAGCAGGTGTTGTCGCGCATCGCAGGCATCGAGCACGTCTATTCGGTGTCGCGACCGGGCATGGCCGTGATCACGGTGCAGTACCTGGTCGGCGAAGATCCGATCCAGGCCCTGGTGCGCCTCTACGACACCATCAATTCGCATCGCGACTGGCTTTCGCCCAGCCTCGGCGTAATGGAGCCGATCATCAAGCCCAAGGGCATCGACGATGTGCCCATTGTGACGCTGACCTTTCACAGTGCGGACCGAGAAAACCCGACGGCCAAGTCGGCATTCGAGATGCAGCAGGTGGCGCGTGCGACCGAAATTGACCTCAAGCGCATCCCCGGAACACGTGACGTGGCAACGATCGGCGGTCCCGGCCATGTGATTCGCGTCGTGATGGACGCCGATCGCATGAATGCGCATGGCATAACCGCCCAGGACCTGAAGGCAGCGCTGCAGGTGTCGAACGCCTCGCAGCCTGCGGGCGCCCTGGTCAGCGGCAACCGCGAAGTGCTGGTGCAGACCGGCACCTACATCGAGTCCGCCGCCGATGTGAAACGGCTTGTGGTGGGTGTCTATGAGCGCAAGCCGGTGTACCTGGCCGACGTGGCCCAGGTAGTCGATGGCGCCGACCAGCCGGTGCGTTACGTCTGGCACGGCGACCGCAAGGGCGAGGCGCCGGCGGTGACACTGTCTGTTTCCAAGAAGCCCGGCGTCAATGCCGCCGATGTCGCCGAAGCCGTGATCGCCCGTGCCGAAGCGCTGAAAGGCACCGTAATTCCGGAAGGCGTGGAGTTCACGGTGACACGCAATTACGGCGCCACGGCCACGGACAAGGCGCAGAAGCTGATCGGCAAGCTGGTCTTCGCCACCGCCTTCGTCGTGCTGCTGGTATTGTTCGCGCTGGGCCGGCGCGAAGCCGTGATCGTCGGCGCAGCGGTGACCCTGACGCTGGCGGCTACGCTGTTCGCCTCGTGGGCATATGGATTCACGCTCAATCGCGTTTCGTTGTTCGCCCTGATCTTCTCCATCGGCATCCTGGTCGACGACGCCATCGTGGTGGTGGAGAACATCCATCGCTGGCACCTGCTGCAACCGGACAAGCCCTTGTGGCAGATCATTCCTCCCGCCGTGGATGAAGTAGGCGGCCCCACGATACTGGCCACCTTCACCGTCATCGCGGCGTTGCTGCCGATGGCCTTTGTCACCGGTCTGATGGGCCCTTACATGAGCCCGATCCCGATCAACGCCTCGATGGGCATGTTCATTTCGCTGGCCATCGCCTTCGTCATTACACCCTGGCTGGCACTGAAGATGATGAAACCGGCGGCGCATGGCGCCGGGCATGGCGAAGACAAGCTGGCAGGCAAGCTCGACGGCTTCTTCCGCCGCCTGATGACACCCCTGCTCGATCCGCTCACCGGCAAGGCCGCCCGGCGCAAGCTCTGGCTCGGCATCCTGGTGGCAATCCTGGTTTCGGTAAGCCTCGGCTTCGTCAAGCTGGTGGTGCTGAAGATGCTGCCCTTCGACAACAAGAGCGAATTCCAGATCGTGCTCGACATGCCGGTCGGCACGCCGCTGGAAGAAACCGCCAAGGTGCTGCGCGAGATCTCCGCCGAGATAGCGCAGGTGGAGGAGGTTGCCGACTACCAGGCCTATGCCGG
>JAIOPW010000155.1 GCA_021413665.1 Rhodocyclales bacterium
TCGCCATGAGCAGGGTCGCACCCTCCTGGTTGACCAGGTGGCGCAGCACCAGACGCTCGACCAGCCAGGCCACCGCAAACATCACCACCACGGACACGGCAAACGCCAGCACATTGGCCATGAACAGGTTGTCCATGCCCAACCATTGCGGAATCCACTCCGAGAACCGCGCCATGGAAAGTGCGGCAAACAACACCATCGCGCCCTGGGCGAAATTGAAGACACCCGAGGCCTTGTAGATCAGCACGAAGCCCAACGCAACCAGCGAGTAAAGCATGCCACTCATCAGGCCGCCGAGCAGGGTTTCCAGAAAAAAAGCCATGGTTCGTTCCTTAGTGGCTGGCGCCGAGATAGGCGCTGATGACATCAGGATTGGCGCGCACCTCGTCGGGCGTGCCGTCGCCGATCTTCTTGCCGTAATCAAGCACCACGACACGGTCAGAAATGTCCATCACCACGCCCATATCGTGTTCGATCAGCACCACCGTCGTGCCGAACTGGTCATTGACATCAAGGATGAAACGACACATGTCCTGCTTTTCCTCGACGTTCATGCCAGCCATCGGCTCGTCCAGCAGCAGGATCTGCGGTTCCATGGCCAGGGCGCGCGCCAGGTCGACGCGCTTTTGCAGGCCATAGGGAAGGCGTCCGACAGGCGTCTTGCGGATGTGCTGGATTTCGAGGAAATCGATGATCTCCTCGACCTTGGCGCGATGCTCCAGCTCCTCGCGCTGTGCCGGCCCCAGCCAGAAGGCCTGCTGCAGCATGTTGGCCTTCATCTTCAGGTTGCGGCCGGTCATGATGTTATCCAGCACCGACATGCCCTTGAACAAGGCGATGTTCTGGAAGGTGCGCGCCAGACCTGCCTTGGCGGCCTTGTATGAATTCATGTTGGCGAAATGCTCGCCGCGCAGGATGATCTCCCCGTGCTGCGGTCGGTAGACGCCGTTGATGACGTTCAGCATCGAGCTCTTGCCGGCGCCGTTGGGGCCGATGATGGCGCGAACTTCATGCTCGAGCACATCGAAGGAAATGTCCTGCAGCGCCTTGACGCCGCCGAAACTGAGGCTGATGTTCTTGAGGTCGAGGATCACCTCGCCGATTTTTCTTCCGCTCATCAGGCTGCTTTCTTCATCACGGGGAAGGTCTTGACTTCGCAGATCGACAGGTCGGCCGACACCTTGCCGGTGCGGCCGTCCTCGAACTTGACCTGGGTCTCGATGAACTGCGAGGTCTTGCCGGAATACAGGGCGTCGATCAGCACGCCGTACTTTTCGGAAATGAAACCGCGCCGCACCTTGCGGGTGCGGGTGAGCTCATCGTCGTCGGGATCGAGCTCCTTGTGCAACACGAGGAAGCGATGAATCTGCGTTTCGGCCACCATCGCATCGTGCGACAGGTCGGCATTGACCTGCTCGACGCACTCCCGGATCAGTTCCAGTACCTCGGCCTTGCCGGCCAGGTCGGTGTAACCGGAATAGGGCAGGCCGCGCCGCTCGGCCCAGTTGCCGACCGCGCCCATGTCGATGTTGATGAAGGCGCAGACCATGTCGCGGTCGTGCCCGAAACAGACCGCCTCCTTGATGTGAGGGAAGAACTTGAGCTTGTTCTCGATGTAGTTCGGCGCGAATATCGCGGCGTTGGAAAGCTTGCCGACGTCCTTGGCGCGGTCGATGATCTTGAGGTGGCCATCTTCGTCGAAGAAGCCGGCGTCGCCGGTATGGAACCAGCCTTCGGCATCGATCGCCTCGGCGGTGTCGGCCGGACGCTTGTAGTACTCCTTGAGCAGCAACTTTCCACGCACCAGCACTTCGCCGCTGTCGGCAATCCTGACTTCGACTCCGGGTGCGGGCTTGCCGACGCTGTCGAACTTGATCTCGCGATCCGGTTGCAGGCAGACCGCGGCGCAGGTTTCGGTCGCACCGTAGAGCTGCTTCAGATTGACGCCGATGGAACGATAGAAACGGAACAGGTCCGGACCGATCGCGGCGCCGGCCGTGTAGGCGACGCGGATGCGGCTCATGCCGAGCACGTTGCGCAACGGCCCGTAGATCAGCACAGTGCCCAGTGCATAGCGCAGGCGGTCCGTGGCGGATACACCCGGCTTGCAGTCGAGGATGTCGGAACCGCAACGCTTGGCCACGGCCATGAAGTAGTGGAACATGCCGCGCTTGATGGCGCCGGCATCCTCCATGCGGATCATCACCGTGGTCAGCAGGTTCTCGAACACGCGCGGTGGCGCGAAGTAATACGTCGGCCCGATCTCACGCAGGTCGGTCATCACCGTGTCACCGGATTCCGGGCAGTTGATGGTGAAGCCTGCGACCAGCGCCTGTGCGTACGAAAACAGGTGATCCCCCACCCAGGCCATCGGCAGGTAGGAAAGGATGTCTTCCTGGTCGGTCAGGTGGTCGAAACCGACGCCGCTTTGCGCCGCGGCGATGAATGTCTCGTGGGTCTGGCAGACGCCCTTCGGCTTGCCCGTGGTACCCGAGGTGTACAGCATCACCGCGACATCTTCGGGACGCCCTTTGGCTATCTCGCCAAGGATGAAGTCGGGCTGATTCCGGTCATGGACACGGCCCATGGCGATCACCTCGTCAAGGCCCTGCAACCAGGTCTGCGTGTAATGCCGCATGCCGCGCGGATCGTCGTAAAGGATGTGCGCCAGACTGGGACACTGGTTCTTGATTTCCAGCATCTTGTCGACCTGCTCCTGATCCTCGACGATGGCGAAACGGATTTCGCCATCGGTGAGGACAAACGCCATTTCAGCCGCGACCGCATCCTGATACAGGGGCACCGGCACACCGCCCAGCATCTGCGCGGCGCACATCGCCCAGTACAGACGCGGCCGGTTGTCACCGATGATCGCCAGGTTGTCGCCGCGCTTGAAGCCGAGTTCGGCCAGCCCGCAGGCCATGGCGCGCACTTCCTCCGCCACCTGGCTCCAATTCCAGGTCTGCCAGATGCCGAGATATTTCTCCCGGGTTGCCGGACGGTCGCCGCGCACCACTGCGTGATTCAGCAGCAGACGGGGAAATGTATCGAGCGGACCGGAAGCCCGCCCCGATTGGGATGCAGCCATGCGTTTTTTCTCCTCCAGCGCCACTGGTGCGGGATCGCTTGTCTCGCGATATGTCCGCCACGGCGTTGATATTCCGCTCTAACAGCGAACCAGTTTAGGTCATTCTCCCGCCTATAATTGTCGCGTGCCTGACAATTGCAAAA
>JAIOPW010000237.1:0-8193 GCA_021413665.1 Rhodocyclales bacterium
CTGCATGCGGTCGGCCTCGGCTTCGTGTTCTCGATGATCTTCGGCCACGCGCCGATCATTTTTCCGGCCGTGGTCAGGGTGAAGATTCCCTATCACCCGTTCTTCTACCTGCCGCTGCTGGTGCTGCACGCCTCGCTGGCGTTGCGCATCCTCGGCGGCCTCGGCGACAAATTCTCGCTGCGCAGCGAAGGCGGCCTGCTCAATGCCATCGCCCTGCTGTTGTTCATCGCCACAATGGTCGCCAGCGTCGTGCGCGGCAGGCGCGACGCAACTCGGGGAGCCGCGAAATGAGCGGCATCGAAGAACCCGGCCAGGTAATCTTGGGCAAGCGCAAAGATGCCGGCCCGCAGGACAAATGGACCGCCGAGCACGTGCTGTCGATGCGCTGGTGGACGCCTGCGCTGCTGAGCTTCCGCACCACGCGCTATCGCGGCTTCCGCTTCACGCCGGGGCACTACACGCGGCTCGGGCTCGGCGCCGGCGACGACCTGGTCTGGCGCCCCTACTCGGTGGCCTCGGCGGCCTACGACGACTTCCTCGAATTCATCGCCGTGCTGGTTCCGGGCGGTGCCTTTTCCGAACCGCTGAGGCGGTTGCGCGTCGGCGACACGATCCGCGTCGACAAGGCCAGCTACGGCTTCCTCACCGTCGATCAACTGGCCCCCGGCAAGGACCTCTGGATGCTGTCCAGCGGCACCGGGCTCGGACCCTTCCTGTCGATCCTGCGCGACCCAACCATTTGGCAGAGCTACGAGCGCCTGATCGTGGCACACAGCGTGCGCCACTCGTCCGAACTGGCCTGGCGCGACGAAATTGCCGGAATTCGCAACGGCGAATTGTTTGCCGAGGCTAAAGCCACGCTTACCTATCTGCCGGTCGTCACCCGCGAACCGGGCGCCACAGAGCTGACTGAGCGCGTCCCGCTGCTGTTAGCCGACGGCCGCCTCGAAGCCGCGGCAGCCTGCCCGCTCGACGTCGCCACCTCGCGCGTGCTGGTCTGCGGCAACCCCGAAATGACCCGCGAACTGCGCCAGGCGCTGACCGCGCGCGGCTTCGCCACCAACCGGCGCGGCATTCCGGGGCAGATGGCATTTGAAAAATACTGGTAAGCCGATTCAATCACTTCATACAACAGGAGCACCCCATGTCATACCGTAGCCCCCGCTGGTTAATCGTCGTCGCCACGCTCGCGCTGAGCGTCGCCCCTGCTTGTGCCGCCGACCACGCGCATGAACACGACGCCCACGGCGCCACCGCGCTGAAACTCGACAACGGCCAGAAGTGGAAAACCGATGCCCCGCTGCGCCAGGGCATGTCGAACATCAGGGCCGCCGTGCAGCCGCACTTGCACGCCATCCACGAAAACAGGCTGAAGGCGGCGAACTATCAGGCGCTGGCGAAGCGCACCAACACGCAAATCGCCTTCATGGTCACCAATTGCAAGCTGGCGCCGGACGCCGACGCACAACTGCATCTGATCATCACCGAGCTTGGCGCGGCGGCGGAAGCCATGGCGGGCAAGGACAAGGCGCAGTCGCGACAGAAGGGCGCGCTGCAACTGGTGCACGCACTGGAAGCCTATGGCGAGTTCTTCGATCATCCCGGCTGGACCGGGTCAGCGACAAAGCACGAACACTGACCGGCGCGGCGATACCGGCCTGGCTCCCCGCCATGAAGCGCCATCCCGACCTGCTGCAACTCTCGCGCGAGCACCACGGTGCGCTGAAGCTGGCGCGCGACGCGCGACGCGCCGCCGGGTCGGGAGAAGCGAGCGCGATAGCCGCGCTCGCGCAACGCGTGGCCCAGGTCTTCCCGGTCGAGCTCGATCCGCATTTTTGCGTCGAGGAGGGGGGCATCCTGGTGCTGCTGGCGCAGGCCGGCCAAGATGAACTGGTGGCACGCACCCTCGCCGACCATGCCGAACTGCGCCGTCTCGCCAAAGCGCTGGCGAGCCCCGATGCCGACACCCTGCTGCGCTTCGCCGAGCTGCTCGGAGCGCACGTCCGCTTCGAGGAGCGCGAAGTCTTCGAGGCCGCACAAACCAGACTCGACATGGATACCGCCTATTGATTTCACTGCAACCCACTTGAACGTTCGCCCTGAGCTTGTCGAAGGGCGCATGGGGCTTCGACAAGCTCAGCCCGAACGGGAATTTCAAGTTCACTCAGGCCGGATCAATAGCCAACAACATGACCCAGCAAGCCGCCACCAGGAAAATCATCGAGATAAAGCCCTGGGCCGATCCGGAGGCCAAGGTCTATCCGCGCTCGATCAGCGGCATCTACGCCCGCTGGCGCTGGGTCTTCGTCTGGCTGACGCAGGGCATCTTCTACGGCCTGTGCTGGCTACCGTGGCACGAGCGGCAAGCCATCCTGTTCGACATCGACGCGCGCAAGTTCTACTTCTTCGATCTGGTGCTCTGGCCGCAGGACACGATCTATCTCGCGCTGCTGATGATCATCGGCGCGCTGGCCCTGTTCCTGTTCACCGCCGTCGCCGGGCGCCTGTGGTGCGGCTATGCCTGCCCGCAGACCGTCTACACCGAAATTTTCCTGTGGTTCGAGAAGCTCATAGAGGGCGAGCGGCGGCAGCGCATCGCGCTCGACGCCGCGCCGTGGTCAGTGCGCAAGCTATCCGTCAAGACCGGCAAGCACGCCACCTGGCTCGCCTTCTCGCTGTGGACCGGCTTCACCTTCGTCGGCTACTTCACGCCGATTCGCGAGCTTGCGCACGATCTCGTAACGCTGTCGCCGGGCGGCTGGTCGGCCTTCTGGGTGGTGTTCTACGGCTTCGCCACCTACGGCAACGCCGGCTTCCTGCGCGAGCAGATGTGCCGCCAGATCTGCCCCTACGCACGTTTCCAGTTCGTCATGCTCGATCCGGACACGCTGATCATCGCCTATGACGCCAAGCGCGGCGACGCGCGCGGCCCGCGCGCCAAGGGCGACGACCCGCGCCAGCAGAACCTCGGCGATTGCGTCGACTGCGGCATCTGCGTCCAGGTCTGCCCGACCGGCATCGACATCCGCAACGGCCTGCAGAACGAGTGCATAGGCTGCGCTGCCTGCATCGACGCCTGCGACCAGGTGATGGACAAGATGGACTACCCGCGCGGCCTGATCCGCTACTCGACGGAGAACGCGGTCAGCCAGCGCCTCACGCCGATGGACATCGTGCGCCGGGCCTTTCGTCCGCGGGTGATCATCTACGCGGCAGTCCTGGTCGCGCTCGCGGCCGCCACCGCCTGGTCGCTGTCGATGCGCATACCGCTGAAAGTCAATGTGCTCAAGGATCGCGGCACGCTGTCGCGCGAAGCCGACGACGGCTCGATCGAGAACATCTACCGCCTGCAGATCATGAACACCGGCGACAAGACGCGGACCTTCCAAGTCCGCATCACCGGCGTCGACGGCATCCGCCTCCACGACGACAAGCTGATCACCGTTCCGGGCGGCGAGATCGGCACCCGGACCGCCAGCGTCAGGGCCGACCCCGGCGCGGCGAAATCCGGCGCCAGCCCGATCAGCTTCAGTGTCGAGGACGTGGCCGATGCCGCCGTCGCCGTCACCGAGAAATCGAAGTTCTGGATGCCTTAGCGGGAATTGACGCGCACCGGAATTCCTGTTCCGATAGATCCATGGCAAAGAAATTCCCCTTGCACCCGAAGCATCCCGAGAGAATTTGCTGGGGCTGCGACAAGTACTGCCCGGTCGATTCGCTCCAATGCGGTAACGGATCGGACCGCACGCAGCACCCGATGGAACTGCTCGGGGAAGACTGGCTCGACTATGGCGACTGGGACCTGGACACCGCAGCGGAACCGCCGCGTACTACCGGCGGCACTGACAAAGGGCCGGCGTCGAAATAGTTGTCGCGGCTGTCCACTTCAAGAGTCGGCGCTGGCGGGACGGCGATTCGGCAGTGCTTTACCGCGGACCCTTTTCCGCGTCAGTCCCGGTGAGCAACGTCTTCAATCCAACGTAGGGCCTTTCAGCAACCGGTGCCGCGCCCGCAGGCGCCGGGGACAGGCGCGCCACTTCGGCTTCGAGTTCGCGATTGCGCTGCTGCTGCCCGACTAGTTGCCGCTCGAGATCGGCTACCTGTTTGCGCGACCGGCCCAGCGCCCATTGCCGGGTGATCACCGAAGGCGACGACAGCAGGCCGGCGATCAGCGCGCCCAGGCCGAGGGACACCAGCAGCACCAGCGCCAGCGAGCCTTCGAATCTCCAGAGCGCGATCGTCACGACCACGGGCAGGTTGTTCTGCAGTGCAAAGACGACGGCCGCGATGGCGACGATGATGCCGAGAATCAGGATGAGCTGCATGTTCGCCCTTTCGAAGCGGGTTGGTCAAGTCGGGGCTGACGGAAACAGGTTCCATCAGTTTATTGAGTCGGCTGCAATGTACTTGGATCGTTCGCCCTGAGCCAGTCGAAGGGCATTCAGGGCTTCGACAGGCTCAGCCCGAACGGAGGCTTCAAGTTTGTTCCGGCCGACTCAACAGCGCCGGTCGGCCCAAGAGTCGGCGCCAGCCGCCCCGTGCCAACCCGCGCTTACTCGAGTTCGAGCGAGGCCTGAATCGCCTTGATGCCGGCGTTGCCGCAGGCGTCGTCGAGATGCCCGCCGGGTGCGCCGGATACGCCGACAGCGCCGAGCAGGATACCGCGCGCGCTGATTGTCAAACCGCCACCCAGCGCCACCACGCCCGGAATGTCACGAATGCCGGCCGACGGCTTGCCCGGGCCACTCAGATCCACCAGGTTGCTGGTGTTGTTGCGAAAGCTCACGGCGGTCCACGCCTTGCCGATCGCGGTCTGCGGCGTATGCGGACCGGCGAGGTTGTCGCGCAGCAGCGCCAGCGGTACGCCGCTGCGGTCGACCACGGCAACGGCGACCACATAGCCACCCTTCTGGCATTCGCTCAGCGCCGCCTGCGCGATTTTGCTCGCCGCAGTCGTGGTCAGGCTGGTCGCCTGCGCGGTCATCTGGTCGGCGGCCAGCGCGCTGTTGGCCAGAAGGAACGATGTCAGTGCAAGGGCGATTCGTGTGCGAGTCATGATGTTTTCTCCTTGGGTTAACTTGTGGGTGCTGATCTTCTGGCAGCGGTCGGCTTCGAATCAGTTTAGCGCCGATCGGCCCTGAAAGTCGGCGCTGACGGGACGGTGATTCAGCCGTCATGGATATCCAGCATGCCGCCTAAATCGTCAAGGTCAGGCCGCCATCGACCACGAAGATCTGCCCGGTGGCATAGCGGCTGCGCAGCAGGCCGAGGGTGGCCTCGACGCAGTCGTCCGGCGTGGCGGAGCGCTTCAGCGGCGCCCTGGCCTTGACGGCCTCGTGCTGCGCCTGCCAATCCTTCGTCCAGGGCGTCTCCACCAGGCCGGGAGCGACGGCATTGACGCGCACTGGCGCGCAGGACTTGGCCAGCAGGCGCGTCATCTGGTTCAGCGCGGCCTTCGCCATCGAATAGGCGATCGAACTGCCGACCGGGCGCACGCCGGCGATCGAGGTGATGTTGATGACGTTGCCGTCGTCGCTCTGCATCAGGTGCGGCATGGCCGCCCTGGTCAGCAGCCAGGTGCCGGTGACGTTGATGTCGAAGGTTTTGGCGAAGATCTCGTCGGTCAGCGCCGCGAGGTCGTTGTGCGGCACGACGGTGGTCCAGCCGGCATTGTTCACCAGGATGTCGAGCTTGCCGAAGCGTTCGATGGTCGCCGCCAGCAGCCGCTCGCCCGCCGCCTTGTCGCTGATGTCGGCCTGCACGTACTGGGCATTGGCGCCGAGTTCGGCGGCGATGCGGGTGCCGGCCTCGACCGAGTGTGCCGAGTTGATCACTACCGAGGCGCCGAGCGCCGACAGCCGCCGCGCGATGGCTTCGCCGATGCCGCTGCTCGATCCCGTGACCAAGGCCACTTTGCTGGAAAACTCGCCGGAAATCTCGCTCATGGTTCCTCCTGTCGTGGTTGCCGGCTCAGCCGGTCAGCTTGCGATAGATCTCGGCGATCTTCTGCGGCAGCTTCTTCGCGTCGTCGATCACCGAGTAGTGCGCCGGGCCGTACAGTTGCGGCAGGTAGTCGGCGCCGTGGCGGTCGATGGTGACGCAGTAGCTGCGGATGCCCTTCTCGCGCGCTTCGAGCAGCGCGCGACGGGTGTCCTCGATGCCGTAGCGGCCGCGGTATTCGTCGCCGTAGTCGTCGGGGCGGCCGTCGGACAATGTGACCAGCAGCTTGTGGCGTGTGTTCTGGCGCACCAGCAGGCCGGAGAGGTGGCGCACCGCGACGCCCATGCGCGTGTAATCCCTGGCCTCGATGCCGGCGATGCGCCGGCGCGTGGCGGCGTCGTAGCGGTCGGCAAAGCGCTTGACCGGATAAATGTCGCAGTGGGTGCGCGTCCAGCCGGAAAAGCCGTAGATGGCGTAGCTGTCGCCCAGCGCCTCGATCGCCTCGCACAGCAGGACCAGCGATTCGCGCTCGGCGTCGTTGACCCAGCCCTTGGTCGAGCCGCTCATGTCGACCATGAACATCACGGCCAGCGAACGCTCGATGCGGCGGCGGTGGATGAACAGGCGCGGCGAAGGCTCCGCCCCGCTCTTGCGGTCGGCGCGCGCCTCGACCTGCGCATCGAGGTCGATTTCCTCGCCGTCGAACTGGCGCTTCTGCGGCTTGTCTTCGCCGCGCAGGGCCTCGAAGCGGCGGCGGATGCTGCGGATCAGGTGGGCGTGACGCGTGCGCACTTCATCGACCCATTCGTGGTCGCCGACCGGCGCCTTCATTTCGTACAGGTGGCACCAGCCGTGCCGCCAGGAGCCGCGCCGGTAATCCCATTCATCATAGAAGGCGTCGGGCTGGGTGGTGACGCCGGGCGCGATGGACTCGTCGCCGCCATCGACCGGCTGCCACGCGCCCGGCCCGGCCGGGTGCAGCGCTTCGGGAGGAATTTCGCCGAGATCCTGCATCAGCGACTTGGCCGCTTCGCGCGCCGCGGGCGGCAGCGCGATCAGGTCGGCGGCCTGCGGGTCGGGCACCTGCGTCTCGCCTTCCGCCGCCAGCGGCGGGTAGTCGGAATTCTCGGCGGCGCCCGCCCTGGTATCCGCCGCCGCAATCACATTGAGGGCGCGCCGCACCACGGCCAGCTCGCGGGCGATGCGCGCGGCGCGCAGGCGGCGCGCGGCAATCGGATCCATGGCGCCGACATGCGGAAAGATCGGCGTGTCGCCAGCGCCGACTCTTCTGATTTCGGCCATGCAGGCGAGGCTGTCGGCGGCGGTCGCCTGCGGCCGCGCCAGGCTTGCAGCGGCCACGGCCAGATCGGCCGGCCACGGCCCGCGCAGGGCGGCGATCTCATGGGCAAGCCCGGGAAGTTCAACGGCAATGCGGGTTTCGAGGCGCATGGCCTCGAAGAGGGCGAACCAGGCCAGTGCTCGTTTGCGGTCGGGCCACAGTTCCAGTTCCGGCTCGGGGTCGACATTGAAGCTGCCGAAGCGCGTTTGCGCCCAAAGCAGCGCCGCCACGGCCTTGTACAGGCGGCGGTTGCCTTCGGTGTCGGGAGCGACATCGAGTCGCTCGGGCAGCCAGAGCGTTTCGCTGTCGGTCCAGGCCCTGGGGCCGCTGACGAGTTTGAGCGGCCGGCCGTCGAGCGCATGCAGGAAGCGCGACAAACGGCCCTCGATCGCGGCGAAGGCCACGCCCTGCCGTGAATGCTGCGCGCGCGTGGCGTGCGCCTCGGCCAATTCGGTCATGACCTTGCGCGTGGCGGCGAGACCGCTGCGGTCGTAGGCATCGAGCCCGGCGCGCACCCAGTCGTCGAGTTGCGGACCGAGATTGTCGGCCCGCACCGCCGCCAGTGTGGCGATCAGCCAGCCGAGGTCGTCCGAGGTTTGCGCCGCGACGCCGGCCCAGTGCAGCACACGGTCCTGCAACTCGCGCGGCAGGGCTTCCAGTTGCGCCGCCGGCACAGCCGCGGAACGCTGGCGCAGGGAGAGCAGCAGCAGTTCGTCGAGCCGCGCTTCGAGTTCGTGAGCGAAGAGCTTGCGTTCGCCCATCGCCGGCTAAAAAACGGCGCGTATCAGGTCGTCGAGCGCATCGCGGGTGTCGGCCTCATCGGCCAGCGGGCGGGCGATCGCGGCGGTGCAGGCGATCGTCGGCGCCATGCCGGCGGCAATCAGTTGCGCGGCATGGACCAGCAGGCGGGTGCC
>JAIOPW010000237.1:8206-10352 GCA_021413665.1 Rhodocyclales bacterium
ATTGTAGGAAATCACCAGCATGAAGTCCGGCGGCGCCGCGATGTACTCGCCGCGCTTTTCGACCGGCAGCGCGCGCCGCGAATCGGTCAGCGGGTGGATCACCACCGTCGTATCCTTGCGCGCTTCGACGATCTCGTCGAGGTAGCAGATGGCGCCGGCGCGCACGGCTGCGGTGAGCGGCCCGTCCATCCAGACGGTTTCGTCGCCGACGATCAGGTAGCGGCCGACCAGGTCGGCGGTGGTCAGGTCGTCGTGGCAGGCCACCGTCACCAGCGGCCGCTTCAGGCGCCAGGCCATGTGCTCGACGAAGCGCGTCTTGCCGCAGCCGGTGGGGCCCTTCAGCATCACCGGCAGGCAGCTTTTGGCGGCGGCCTCGAACACGGCGAGTTCGTCGCCGGTGGCATGGTAGTAGGGCTCGCTTTCGAGGCGCACCAGCGGTGTGGCGGGCATGGAAAAATCGGCGCTGACTTCGGTGCGGCCGGCTTGCCTGGGAGCGCTCATGTGCATGCCTGTGTCCTCACCTATTTCCTGGCCTCTTTGGCCTGTTTGGCCTCGTCCGCCATGCGTTTCTTCATCTCGCGCAACCGCGAATCCACCTGCGAGTGCTCGTAGAAATTCCCGTCACCGGCCTTTTGCGCCAATTCGAGCTGTTCGACGGCCGCGGGAATCTGCCCTTGCAGGAGGTAGGCCTCGGCCAGGGCGCGGTGCTGTTGCAGGCGCTTGCCGAGCATGGCGTAGGTTTTCGCCTGCAAGGCGTGCATCTTCGCGTCGGACGGATAGTTCAGCAGGTCGTCCTCGGTGACCTTGATCGCTTCCTGCGGCAGGCGGGCCTCATGCAGCGCCGCGACCAGGTCGTAGGCAATGGCGCGCTCTTGCGGAAAGCGTGGCTGCGCGGCGCGCAGCAGCTTCACGGCGGCCGGGGCATCGCCCTGCTTCAGGCGCAATTGCGCGGCGAGGGTTTCGATCATGGGCGACTGGGCCTTCAGCCGGCGCAACTCGACCAGTTCCTTTTCGGCGGCGGCCGGATTGCCATCGCGCAGCCTCGCCTGGGCCAGGCCATAGCGCATGGCCGTTTCACTGCCGGCAAAACTGCGGTCCCTGAGCCGTGATTCGAACTCCGTCACGGCATCGCGTGGGGTGCCATCCTGGGCGCGCAGTTTGGCGCGCACCAGTTGGAATTCGAGCGAGTCCGGCACCTGCTTGTAGGGCCGCCCCTGGATCCGGTTGCCCATGTCGGCCAGGCGCTCGGTGGTCAGCGGGTGAGTGCGCAAATAGCCGGGCGCGTTGTTTTCATACAGGCGCCCGAACTTCTGCAGCCGGTCGAAGAAGCTGCTCATGCCGCGAATGTCGAAGCCGGAGCGTTCCAGCAGGCCGAGGCCGATGCGGTCGGCTTCGCGTTCGAAATCGCGCGAGTAGTTGAGCTGGTTCTGGATCGCTGCGCCCTGCCCGGCCATGGCCGCGCCCACCGCCAGATCGGGACTGCTGCGCGCGGCGAGTATGGCCACCGCCAGCGCCAGCAGGCTGGTGACCTGCCCCTGCCCCGACTTGTTGATGAGCCGCGCCATGTGGCGCTGGGTGACGTGGGAAATTTCGTGCGCCAGCACCGAGGCCAGTTCCGATTCCGATGCCGCGGCCAGAATCAGCCCGGTATGCACGCCGATATAGCCGCCGGGCATGGCGAAGGCGTTGAGGGTGGAGTCGCGCAGCGCGAAGAACTCGAATTCCTGCCGCACTTCCTCGCTTTGCGCGGAGAGCCTGTTGCCCAGGCGGTTGAGGTAGCTGTTGACCTCGGGGTCATCCAGCCAGGCCGGATCGCGCCTGATTTCGAGCATCACCGATTCGCCGATGCGACGTTCCGTCGCCGGGGAAAACTCGGACTGGGCCGCTTCACCGAGGTCGGGCAGGCCTTCGGCCACTGCAAGCGGGGGCGCCGAGAGGATGCCGAAACCAAGGACCAGCGCGCTGGCAAGCGGATGCAGTTTCATACCGCTATGATAGCGGCTCCGCAAAAACGAGTTGTGTCAGGGTATTTCATGAATCCACCCCGCAAACCAGCGACCAAGCCGCGCGCCGCGCCGCTGTCCCACTTCGATTCCGCCGGCCAGGCCCATATGGTCGATGTCGGCGCCAAGGCCGAAACCACCCG
>JAIOPW010000238.1 GCA_021413665.1 Rhodocyclales bacterium
CGCTGGCCGGCATGATGATTTCCGGGTAGCTGCGAAGGATCGCAAAGCTGTTGGACACGGCCTTGAGCTGCAGGGCGATGTAGGGGATCACGCCCACCACCGCGATCACCGTGACCAAGCCGCCGAGCAACTGGCTCTTGCCGTAGCGCGAGGCGACGAAGTCGGCGATCGAGGTGATGCGGTTCGCCTTGGCGACGCGGATCATCTTGTGCAGGATGAATCCGGCCAGGGCGAACAGCAGCGTCGGCCCCAGGTAGATCGGCAGGAAGCCGATGCCGCTGGCCGCGGCGCGACCGACGCTGCCGTAAAAGGTCCAGGTCGTGCAGTACACACCGAGCGACAGCGCATACACCACCGGACTGGCAATCAGCGAGCGCCCGGTGTCGGCTCGCCGGTCCGCGTACCAGGCGATACCGAACAGGACGCCGAGATACAGGAAGGAGGCGAGAACGATTACCCAGCCTTGCAGCATGTCAGTCGTGCCGCCCTTCCACTACCTGGGCCATCAGGACGATGAGTGCCAGCCATGAACCCATCAGCCATGCATACAGCGGCGGCAAGCCGAAAAAGTCGCCGCCGCGGTTGAACACCGAGAGCAATGGATAGTTGAAAAAGAAGCAGCCGAGCAGGAACAGGAATGCCAGGCGTTGCGCAACGAGTCGCGAGCGAATCATGGCCTTACCTCCATCGAAGACAGCTTCCAACTGGCATGGTACCTCGCCTCCAGCCAATTGGGAGGACCGGATCCAGCGAGGAAATGCCGTCGCTGCGCGGAGGTCGGCGACACAAAAAAGGCGCCCGTCTTGCGAGGGGCGCCTTTCAGTCTCATGCCAGGGCTTACGCGTTCTGTTTCAGCTGATCCAGAATATGCGGATTCTCCAGCGTCGACACGTCCTGGGTGATCTCCTCGCCCTTGGCCAGGCTGCGCAACAGGCGCCGCATGATCTTGCCGGAACGCGTCTTGGGCAGGTTCTCGCCGAAGCGGATGTCCTTGGGCTTGGCGATCGGGCCGATTTCCTTGCCGACCCAGTTGCGCAGTTCGGCGGCGATTTTCTTCGCCTCTTCCGCCGACGGACGCGACTGCTTGAGCACCACGAAGGCGCAGATCGCCTCGCCGGTCAGGTCATCGGGACGGCCGACCACGGCGGCTTCCGCCACCAGCGGGTTGGACACCAGCGCCGACTCGATTTCCATCGTGCCCATGCGGTGGCCGGAGACGTTCAGCACGTCGTCGATGCGGCCCATGATGGTGAAGTAGCCGGTCTTGGCATCGCGCATCGCGCCGTCGCCGGCCAGATACAGGTTGCCGCCGAAATCCGCCGGGAAGTAGGACTGCTTGTAGCGCTCGGGATCGCCCTAAATGGTGCGGATCCGGGCCGGCCAGGGTTTCTTGACGACGAGGAAGCCGCCCTTGCCCCACTCCACGTCATTGCCGGTCTCATCGACGATGGCCGCCGCGATGCCCGGGAACGGCAGCGTGCACGAACCCGGCACCAGCGGCGTCACGCCCGGCAGCGGAGTGATCATGTGGCCGCCGGTCTCGGTCTGCCAGAAGGTATCCACGATCGGGCAGCGCGCGCCGCCGACATTGTTGTAGTACCACATCCAGGCTTCCGGATTGATCGGCTCGCCCACCGAGCCGAGGATGCGCAGCGAGGTCAGGTCGTAGTTCTTCGGATGCGTCGTCGGCGCGTTCTCGCCGGACTTGATCAGCGAGCGGATCGCCGTCGGTGCGGTGTAGAAAACCGTAACCTTGTGGGCCTGGATGGTCTTCCAGAAACGCCCGGCATCCGGGTAGGTCGGCACGCCTTCGAACACGATCTCGGTGGCGCCGCAGGCCAGCGGGCCGTAGGTGATGTAGGTGTGGCCGGTAACCCAGCCGATGTTGGCCGTGCACCAGAAGACATCGTCGGGCTTGATGTCGAAGGTCCACTTCATGGTCAGGATCGCGTGCAGCAGGTAGCCGCCGGAGCTGTGCTGGACGCCCTTCGGCTTGCCGGTCGAACCGGAGGTGTAGAGCAGGAACAGCGGATGCTCGGCATCGACCCACTCGGGTTCGCAGACGTCGGACTGGCCGGCGCAGGCGTCGTCCCACCAGATGTCGCGGCCGGCCACCATGTTGCAGGCGCCGCCGGTGCGCTTGAAGACGATGACCGACTTGATCGACTCGCAACCGCCCATGGCGATGCCGTCGTCGACCGCGGGCTTCAGTGGAATGTTCTTGCCGCCGCGGCACTGCTCGTCGGAGGTGATGACGGCAACGGCGCCGGCATCCTGGATGCGCTCCTGTACGCTCTTGGCGGAGAAACCGCCGAACACCACCGAGTGGATGGCGCCGATGCGGGCACAGGCCTGCATCGCGATAACACCTTCGACCGACATCGGCATGTAGATCAGGACGCGATCGCCCTTCTTGATGCCCTGCGCCTTCAGCGCATTGGCGAACCTGGCGACGCGCGCCAGCAGTTCCTTGTAGGTGACCTTGGATACCTGGCCGCCGTCCGCCTCAAAAATGATGGCGACCTTGTCACCGAGGCCGGCTTCGATGTTGCGATCGAGGCAGTTGTAGGAAACGTTCAGCTTGCCATCGGCAAACCATTGGTAGAAAGGGGCATTGGAGTCGTCCAGCGACTTGGTGAAGGGCTGCTTCCAGGTCACGTGCTCCCGCGCAAGACGCGCCCAGTAACCGGCGTAGTCCTGGTCGGCCTCCTTGCACAGCGCCTCGTAGGCCGCCATCCCGGAAATGGTGGCCTTCTTGACCACTGCGTCGGACGGGGGAAATACACGGCTCTCCGTGACATTTGATTCGATGCTGGACATTGACACCACTCCTCTCGCATGTAACCGGATCAAATCCGGATGAAAAGAACTTCCGTCAATCTGGCCGAAACCACTGCCAGGCGGACAATTCGCGTATTCGCCGATGGAATAAACCGCTGCTGCCGGCAGGCATGTTGCCTGTCGCTGTTGTTGATTTTAAGTGCTTACCAATTAAAGCGAAAGAGCCTTACATGCGACTTACGCTGCCGCAAGGCCTCGGACCCCGGCTCCTGGGGTAATATTGTTGCCCCGCACCACCGCCGCTGCCCGCCATGAACAAAATCATCAAGCCAATGGAGTATTTCATCTTCTGGAGCCGCTGGCTGCAGGCGCCCCTGTATCTGGGACTGATCGTCGCCCAGGGCGTCTACGTGTACCAGTTCATGCACGAACTGGCGCTGCTGGTGACCAAGGCCGGCAGCCTCACCGAGAACGAGGTCATGCTGATCGTCCTCGGCCTGATCGACGTGGTCATGATCGCCAACCTGCTGATCATGGTCATCATCGGCGGCTACGAAACCTTCGTCTCGCGGCTCGACCTCGAAGGCCACCCCGACCAGCCGGAATGGCTCTCTCACGTCAATGCCGGCGTGCTCAAGGTCAAGCTGGCGGTCGCCCTGATCAGCATTTCCTCGATCCACCTGCTGCGCACCTTCATCAACGCCGGGCATACCGAAGACCGCGTCATCGTGGCCCAGATAGCCATCCACGCATCCTTCCTCGTATCGGCCATCGCCATCGCCTACACCGACAAGATCATGATGCAGACCCTGACCGTCGGCCACGCGGCCAAACACTGATCCGCAACGGAGCCGCCATGACCACCATCCGCCAGGACGATTTCATCCAGTCCGTCGCCGACGCCTTCCAGTTCATCAGCTACTACCATCCGCTCGACTACATCACGGCGCTGGGTGCGGCTTACGAGCGCGAAGAGTCGCCCGCGGCGAAGGACGCCATCGCCCAGATCCTGACCAACAGCCGCATGTCGGCCGAAGGCCACCGCCCGATCTGCCAGGACACGGGGATCGCGCTGGTATTCCTCAAGGTCGGCATGCAAGTGCAGTGGGATGCCACGCTCTCGGTGCAGCAGATGGTCGATGAAGGCGTGCGCCGCGCCTACGGCAACGCCGAGAATCCGTTGCGCGCCTCGGTGCTGGCCGACCCGGCCGGCGCTCGAAAGAACACCCGGGACAACACCCCGGCCGTGGTGCATTACGAAATCGTCCCCGGCCATCACGTCGAAGTCATCTGCGCCGCCAAGGGTGGCGGCTCGGAAGCGAAAGCCAAGTTCGCCATGCTCAATCCCTCCGACGACCTGGTCGAATGGATCCTCAAAACGGTGCCGACCATGGGCGCCGGCTGGTGCCCGCCCGGCATCCTGGGAGTCGGCATCGGCGGCACGCCGGAAAAGGCCATGCTGCTGGCCAAGGAAGCCATCATGGCGCCGGTAGACATCCAGGACCTGAAAACCCGTGGCGCAAAGACTCGTGCGGAACAACTGCGCCTCGAACTCCACGAGAAGATCAATGCCCTGGGCATCGGCGCGCAAGGCCTCGGCGGCCTGACCACGGTGCTCGACGTCAAGGTGCTCGACTACCCGACGCATGCCGCCAACCTGCCGGTGGCGCTGATTCCCAACTGCGCCGCGACGCGCCACATCCATTTCGAGCTCGACGGCTCCGGCCCGGCGAAGCTGCAACCGCCCCGCCTCGAAGACTGGCCCAGGGTAACCTGGCAGCCGAACACCAAGACCTCGACGCGCGTCAACCTCGACACGCTGACACCCGCCGAAGTTGCCGCCTGGACGCCCGGCCAGACCCTGCTCCTCAACGGCAAGATGCTCACCGGCCGCGATGCCGCGCACAAGCGCATCGCCGACATGCTGGCCAAGGGTGAAAAGCTGCCGGTGGATTTCACCAACCGCGTCATCTACTACGTCGGTCCGGTCGACCCGGTGCGCGACGAAGTCATGGGCCCCGCCGGCCCCACCACCGCTACGCGGATGGACAAATTCACCGAGATGATGCTGGCGCAGACCGGCCTGATTTCCATGATCGGCAAGGCCGAACGGGGGCCGGCGGCGATCGAGGCCATCAAGAAGCACAAGTCGGCCTACCTGATGGCCGTCGGCGGCGCCGCCTACCTCGTCGCCAAGGCCATCCAGTCGGCCCGGGTGGTCGGCTTCGCCGACCTCGGCATGGAAGCCATCTACGAGTTCGAGGTGAAGGACATGCCCGTCACCGTCGCCGTCGATTCGCTCGGCACCTCGGTACACGTCACCGGACCGAAGGAATGGCAGGCGAAGATTGGCAAGATTCCGGTCAAGGTGGCCTGATTCGCCAACCGCTTCACGAGATACCAACAGCCCATGATCCCTGCCCGCATAGTCATCCTCGGTGCCGGCTTCGCCGCCCTCACCGCCGTGCGCGAGCTGCGCCGCCGCAGCCCCGACGCCCGCATCACGCTGATCGCGCCCAAGGCGGAATTCGTCTATCTTCCCAGCCTGATCTGGGTGCCCACCGGCATCCGCCAGGGCAAGGACCTGATCCTTCCGCTGGGCCGCTTCATCAAGGACCATGCCGTCGAATTCGTCTCCGGTCGCGTAACCGGACTGGAGGATGGCGGTCGCACCGTGGTCACCGACCAGGGCAAGGTCGCCAACGACGCGCTGATCATTGCCACCGGCGGCCGCTTCATCAAGAAGTTGCCCGGCATCGAGCACGCCCTGACCCTTTGCGAAGGCTTGGCGTCGGCCGAAGCCATTCGCGATCGCCTCCAGAAAATGACCAGCGGCCGCATCGCCATGGGCTTCGGCGGCAACCCGAACGAGCCCTCCGCCATGCGCGGCGGCCCGATGTTCGAACTGCTGTTCGGCATCGATACGTGGCTGCGCCGGCAAGGGCGGCGGGATAGCGTGGAGCTGACATTCTTCAATGCCGCCGCCGAACCCGGCAAGCGCCTCGGCGAAAAAGCCGTCAGCGGACTGCTGGCGGAGATGGCGCGGCGACGCATCGACACCCATCTCGGGCACAAGCCACTCGGCTTTTCGGAAAAAGGCGTGGACACCGAGGGCGGCCATGTCAATGCCGACCTGATCCTGTTCATGCCGG